>JBMLRK010000497.1:0-2934 GCA_049241065.1 Spirosomataceae bacterium | reverse complement strand
TTGTCAGTGTCTCCACTGACATTCTCGTAGTATTTCTCAAATTAATATGCAAGGGTTGTTTGTGAAGACACAAACAATGGCAGAGAAAAACTCTTGCAAATTTTAGAGTCAAATCATTCAGACAAGAAGAAAATAATATCAATGAAAATCATAAAAAAGGGCAAAAGGAAAATAAGAATACCTGTAAGTAATATTGTTTTTTATCAACTAGTTTTGTCATTCCTATTATTGGCACAATTTAGGTCTCATGGACAGGTTAATTTAAAAACGATAGAGGATATTCCCCCCAGATTTAGAATAAATGATACCCATTTTGAGGACATCGCAACGATCAATGATATTGGTACTTTTATATTTTTTGTGATGGAATGTTATAGTGAACACTGTGATGAGGAAATTGCAAAATGTGTAGTTAACAATGACTTAAAAGAATGCTACTTTCAAGATGGAGTAGAGGCGAGTGGAGACGTTGTTTTCTATGTGAATCCTGATGGAAAAGTTGATAAAAATACAATCGGATTCGTAGGTAAATTTAATGATTATTCAAAAGATTTTTTAAAAGATGTTCTCTTGAAATCTAGCCCTTACTGGCAGCCTCGCCGATTGAATGAATCAATAGTGCGGAGTAAACGAATGTACCTTCCTGTTATGATTACCTCTAAAAAAGGGCGTTTCCCTGATGAATCAATAGGCTTCTATCATAAGCTATTTGATAGCATTACATCAGAAACACCCTATAACATATATGATTTTGGTTCATTTTGCTTGTTGAAGCCTGTAAAGTATTATGTACAATATTAGGAACTCTCTCTGATATATTCGTATTAATTGGGTTGTTTGTGAAGACACAAATAATGGCATAAGAAGCGGGTAATAACAAAACCAGCCACTTCTGAACAAATCAAAAGTGGCTGGTTTTTTTTGCCGTTGTCAGTGTCTCCACTGACATTCTCGTAGTATTTTTCAAGTTAATATGCGAGGGTTGTTTGTGAAGACGCAAACAACGGCAAGAGGATGAAATCAATTTGAACTTAAATTTTCATAAAAACGTAATTGTAAGCGTTTTAAATCCAAAATTTAACATTCAAAATTCAACATTATTACTCGCTGATTACTTCAACATCGCTAACAAAGAAGAAAGCTTATCTTTTAAATCTTTACGATCAACGATAAAGTCTAAGAAACCGTGTTCTAATACGAACTCAGCACTTTGGAATCCTTTTGGTAAATCTTTACCGATGGTTTCACGGATAACACGTGGACCAGCAAAACCAATTAAAGCTCCTGGTTCAGAGATGTTGAAATCTCCTAACATCGCATAAGAAGCGGTTACCCCTCCCGTTGTTGGGTCAGTCAATAAAGAGATATAAGGGATTTTTGCTTCGGCTAACAAGGCTAATTTTGCCGATGTTTTTGCCATTTGCATTAATGAAAATCCTGCTTCCATCATCCTTGCACCACCCGAACGAGAAATCATCAAGAACGGAATGTTGTGCTTTAATGAATAGTCGATACCACGAGCAATTTTTTCACCCACAACCGACCCCATTGAACCACCAATGAACGAGAAGTCCATCGCCGAAATCACTAAGTCTAAGTCGTTAATTTTTCCGTGAGCCGTTCTAACGGCATCTTTCAAGCCTGTTTTTTTCTCGGTTGCCTTAATACGATCTGGATAACGCTTCGTATCCACAAAATTCAACGGGTCACCAGACGATAAATAAGCATCCAATTCCGTGTATTTTGATTGGTCGAATAATAGTTCGAAATATTCCTGTGAACCTATTTTTTCATGATAGTTACAAGCAGAGCAAGTGTAAGCCAATAAACTGTGTTCACGAGTGTGCATTGCTTTTTTGCAAGATGGACACTGATACCAAAGCCCATCTGGAGCTTCACGTTTTCCTTCGGTTGGGGTAAGGATACCCTTATCTTTTCTGGTAAACCAAGACATAATTCTCTAATTTCGGAATGCGAATGTTACGTTTCTGAATAAGACCTTTCTCGCTTGTACTGTGTTGTTAAACAAGATGTATCACGAAGATAATCAAAATTTAACGAACAAATGAAGCTGGGCTAGGTGAAAATCTCTACGAGAAAATCTTCGCAAAGATAAGGCATTGAGGGAACTAATGAGAAATTTTTATTAAAATTGTGCAAGGCTATCTATTTTTTTCGCAGCATTCTTCTGACAAATGCAGGCGAAAGCCTTTTCAAGTAAACGCCTAGCATTTCTCGAAAACCTCCCATATAGATTTCTTCTCGTTTTTCTTGAACTCCTTTAACGATCATACTGGCACAAGTTTCGGCAGACATTCCTTTGGCTTGCGTATCGTCCAATTTGCCGTACTTCCCACCTTGAGCATCGAGGGCGTTGTACGAAATATTGGTTTTGATATAGCCAGGGCAAACGACCGTTACCGCAATTTGTTCTTTCCAGACCTCTGCCCGAAACGAATCACAAAAAGCGACCAAAGCGTGTTTGGCGGCACAATAGGCACTGCGGTCTGGAATCCCAATTTTACCCGCAACGCTACTGATTGCTACCAAATGTCCCGACTGTTTTTCTTGCCAATGTGGCAGTATCGCTTTCGTGAGAGCAACAACGCTGAAAAAGTCTAATTCCATCACTTGTCGGTAAATGGAGAAGTTACCTTCTGCCACCGAAGAACGATGCGAAATTCCTGCATTTTGAACCAAGATGTCAATACTGCCAAAATGCGTTAGAACGGTGTTTACTTTTTTGGGAAAAGAAGCAAAATCAAGCATATCTATGGGTAAGACTAAGACTTGCTCTTGGGGCAATCCTGTTGCTTGAGCTACCCGTTCTAATTCCGCAACTCGACGAGCAGACAGGACTAACTGATAACCTTCTTGAGCAAATTGATAAGCGAGGGCTTCGCCAATTCCTGACGAAGCCCCTGTAATCCAGAC
>JBMLRK010000496.1:2537-4478 GCA_049241065.1 Spirosomataceae bacterium | reverse complement strand
TTCCATTAAAATGAAAAAGTTAAATCAAACAGTTCATTTTTATCTACCTATCTACTATTTACTCGTAGGCATTATGCTATTTTCCTGCGACAAAAAGGGTGAAAACGTTTTCTCATTAATAACAGAATACTATTCTTTTGAAAATGAAATTCTCCCCTCCAAAGACTCAGTTTGTGTCACAAGTCATGGTAATAACCTAAACGTTTATTTTAAAAATGAGCAAAACAGAGACACGTCTTTTACAGTCATTCTTGGCGATTCGCTCCTTTTTATAAAAGACAAAATGCAATTAATCCCTTCCCACAACTTTCATCAAAAGAAAATCACAATTTCACAATTCAACACTAGCTTTTTTACTCCATATTTATCAAATAATAGTATCTTAAAAGGTATAAGAACTTACCGAATAGGTAGTAAATACTACCATATCTATTGTTTTTTAGAAAATGTAATAGATGACGAACACTCATCTGGATACAGTTATTACTTAGCCGATGTCGGTTTCATTGCTTTTATAAATAGCCATAGCAAGTACTACTGTTTAGTAAAAAATATAGAACAAAATCCAGACCTCAATAACGTTGAACTAAAGCAACTAACTGGGTTACTAACAAAAGATTCTAGCTTTTTCATAAATAGAGAAATATTTCCTAAACTACCCAAAGAATATCAATAAATAAATCGCTCGTACTTCAATCATTCTACCCAAGATGAAAACCAAATCCATTCTCCTATTAGGCTTATTATTCACGTTTCTTCAATGTGCAACAAAGAATACTTTTGTACGAAAAGATGTAGCAGAAGATAATATTCCTTATACCAATAACAAAAACCAATATATCTTTTTTGAGTTATTTTTCAGGGATTCTGTCTCCGTTTTTTACAATCATCAAAAGGTATTTGAGGAATTTGTTGTCACTAAAAAAAATGGAATCAGCAAGTCGGTATGCTTAATAAAACCTGTAATTTCTCATGGCTTAATCGAACTTTATATAGGCTCTAAAAAACATAAATTTCGTATCAAAAAAGAATATCAATATTATTACTTAGGAAAAGCTGACAACGGAAATATCCTTGTTACCTATACGAATGTGTTTAGGGATTATAATTAAGTAAATACCTTTATGAAAAACGCTATCGCAATACTTCTACTGCTTTTATGTATGATGGGATGCCAATCGCAAAGCCAAGAAGGGACTATAACTTTTGCAAAAGGATATGAAGATAATCCTGCTATTCCCAAATTGGCTGTTGAACTTACCGAAAACGGGAAGGTATTTATTTACTCCTCGATCCCTAAAATAGACACTGCCCATTATTACGAAGGAAAAATAAGCTGCGATAGTGTTCAGCAGATTATCCAAAAATTCAATACTTATTTTGGACGTTTTTCTACTTCGATAAATCCACATATTGCGGATGATGTTAAACTAGAAATCGTACGTAAAGACCTAGATAAAAAATGGTACCTAGCTGGCTATAGCGTGGAACTAACAGCTGAGCAATATGATTTAACAGAAAAGGTATTTTACCTAGAAAAAGCAAAAGACCTATCTCCCATTCCCTATCATTCCTTTGACACAAGTATCCAGTATGAAACACTACCTTTACCTCCTCCTCTTCCAAATTAGTCACCAAACACGTTAACCCTCCACCTAATTCACACCTTCCCCCCAACAAATACGTACCATTTTATAAAGTGGACTCTACTTCTATACCCTAAATCACTGATTAACAAAGACCTATAGGATAAATCTATTTTTTCTCAAAAAAATAACATTTCAGTAAAGTGGAACGACTGGTGATACTTCTGTTGGTACTTTTGCAAGAAAGATTTAAACTATCCATTTTTATAAAATCACCAGCTCACTAACGATGCAACATTGCTCCCTTATTTTTTCTGGATAGACTAGTCCAATTAGGTCGTTTGAGATGGCTCTA
>JBMLRK010000496.1:0-2437 GCA_049241065.1 Spirosomataceae bacterium | reverse complement strand
GGCTCTAACGCTATAGAAAGTCATAAAAACTAGCATTTAAAGTACATTATGTCTAAAAATACCAGCGAAATGTCTAAAATTGCACCTCATAAACCCAGACAGTAAATTAATTTTGTACTAATAAAAAATAAAAAAGTTATATTATTATATATTCCATTAATCAATCTCCATTCATGACAATCCAAAACTACAAAGAGAAAATGAGTACATTTCTTCCAGTGGGGACGTTTTCATTTAGTCGAAAACTCCTACTTATGATAATGTTCAGTTGGGTGAGCTTCGCAACATTCGCTCAAAATACTGTTTCAGGAACGATTAAAGATGCCAAAGACGGGCAAGGTTTACCAGGGGTTACGGTACAAATTAAAGGAAGTACAAAAGGAACACAATCGACAAGCGACGGTAAATATCAGCTAACAAATGTAGCTCCAAACGCTGTTGTTGTATTTAGTTTTATTGGAAAAGTATCACAAGAAATCACCGTAGGTAGCCGTAGTGTTATCAATGTGTTGATGGAAGATGACAGCAAAACATTGGGTGAGGTTGTCGTAATCGGTTATGGTTCTCAGAAAAAGAAAGACTTAACAGGTTCGGTAGCGGCTATCAATTCAGAGGATTTTAACCGTGGTAACATTGCTTCTCCAGATCAATTGGTGGTAGGTAAAGTGGCAGGGGTTCAAATCACTTCAAACGGTGGTGCTCCAGGTGCTGGTAGTACAATTCGTATCCGTGGTGGTGCTTCGTTAAATGCCAACAACGATCCATTAATCGTTATTGATGGTGTGCCTTTAGATAACTCTACGGTTTCGGGTGCGTCAAGTTCGTTGAGTTTAATTAACCCGAACGATATTGAGTCGATGAACATCTTGAAAGATGCTTCGGCAACGGCTATTTATGGTTCAAGAGCGTCTAACGGGGTAATCTTGATTACGACGAAAAAGGGTTCTGTGAACGGTGGCTTGAAAGTTAATTTCAGTTCTCAGGCATCTTTAGGACAAAGTACTGGTTTCCTTAAAAACTTAACCGCAGCAGAATTTAGTGCCATTGTTAACGAAAAAGGAAATGCTACCCAAAAAGCAACGTTGGGTACTTCAAATACGAACTGGCAAGACTTAATTTACCGTAATGCGTTCAGTATTGATAATAACTTGAGCGTTTCGGGTGCATTGAAAGAAGTTCCTTTCCGTGTTTCGGTTGGTTATACAAACCAAGACGGTATCTTGAAAACGTCTAACATGGGACGTACTTCGGCTTCCATCGGTTTCAGCCCTACGTTATTGAACAAGCACTTGAAAATTGATGTAAATTTAAAAGGAACAAATACCGACAATACCTTTGCTAACACAGGAGCAATTGGTGCTGCGGCAGCATTTGACCCTACGCAATCACCTTACTCAAACAACGCTAATTATGGTGGATACTGGGAATGGTTATCGGCAGATGGTAGCTTAAATACGCAAGCAACTCGTAACCCACTTGGTTTATTGAACTTAACGAACGACAAAGGAAATGTAAAACGTAGTATTGGTAATATTCAATTGGATTATAAATTCCATTTCTTGCCAGAATTACGTGCAAATGTGAACGTTGGTTATGACATCAGTAAGAGTGATGGAACTCGTTTTGTACCTGCTTTTGCGGCTCAGAGCTTTGTGAATGCTGGTTCAAAAACGGTTTATACACAGAGCAAGACAAACAAATTGTTTGACTTCTACTTAAACTACGTGAAAGACTTGAAGGCAATCAAAAGCCGTATTGATGTAATGGGTGGTTACGAATATCAAGATTTCTTACGTGAAAGTACTGATGTAAATACTAATGCAGAAGGTACAGTTAAATACACGGACAACCCATACAAATCTCAAAATACGCTAGTTTCATTCTTTAGCCGTTTGAACTATACGTTTGATGAAGCTTATTTATTAACGGTAACGGTTCGTCGTGATGGTTCATCTCGTTTCAGTAAAGATAACCGTTGGGGTACTTTCCCATCAGCAGCATTTGCTTGGAAATTGAACGAAATGAGTTTCTTGAAAAACTCGAATACAATTTCAGACTTGAAACTTCGTGTGGGTTACGGTATTACAGGACAGCAAGATATTGGTCAAGACTATGCGTATCTTCCTCGTTACACAGCCAGTTTAGACAATGCTCAGTACCAATTAGGCTCAATCTATTATACAACGTTACGTGCTGAAGGTTACGATGCAAACATCAAATGGGAACAAACAGCAACAACTAACGCAGGTATCGACTTTGCTTTCAAAAAAGCACGCTTATCGGGTAGCATTGATTACTACTTGAAAAATACAAGCAACTTGTTGAACACGATTCCTGTTGCAGTTGGAACAAACTTGACCAACCAATTATTAACTAACGTTGGTTCAATGGAAAATCAAGGTCTTGAATTAGCCTTGAACTACAACCCAATTCATAC
>JBMLRK010000495.1:0-2075 GCA_049241065.1 Spirosomataceae bacterium | reverse complement strand
AGAAGGTAGATACTTTTCCTAGCTGAACTACATACTTATCTTATTGGGATCAAAGATATGAAAACATTCTTAGAGATATAACACCTCACCTCTTCAAAAAAGAATACCTCAGTCGCTTCAGCTTATCAAAATATAAATTGCGGTATGCGTTTTTACTTTCCTCTGAAAGAAATGAGCGATTTATCAACTGATGTGTTTGCGAATGGTCTTGCTGAAAAAAGGTAATAATCTTTGCTACTCGCTTTGGGGTTATTCCTATTTTTATTCCAAAAGTCAGAAAATCATCAAAAGCATAAAACGCATTGGCTTGAAAAGATGCTGTTTCAAAATCGTCTGAAAACAAACCGTCTGACGTTGCCATATCCGAGTCATTCACGTGTAAACGAGTACACAGTAAATCATACGCTGGAGATAAAACCATATCGCCATTGGGAGTTTCAATCAATGAGAAATTCTTCAGGTGGGCATCGCCATTGGAGAATAGATAATTGAATAGTAGTAACCGAAAAAACCTCTCTATTTCAACGGGATAAGCAACTACACTTTTCTTAATGAGCTTAGCCATGTCTTCATAACTACCTTCATATTTGAGCGTACTACCTCCTTTTTGTTTGGATTTCCCTGACAATGTGGCAAAGTCTTCGAGCATTAATTTCTCATTATTTTGCTGATAATCAAATCGTTTCGTCAAGTAAGCAGGACTACCATCAGGAAAAAAAACAAGGGTATTCTCAGCCGTGTCAATTTTATAAATTTGTTTGGCTATTTGCATCGTCAGATGCTCATTCGCAGGAATTTCATCAACTGCTTTGAAACGACTATTGGGAATGGGTTTCAAAATATACTGCCCATGTTCATTTTCTTTTACGGGTTTAAGTTCATTCTTATCCAATAAAAGAGATACTTTTTCTTGAACTCCAGAAATCGAAACACGTTGTACTTCGGAGGTAATTTCAGACGAATACTCTAAGGTAAAAGGCAGAATATGATTAATAGATTTACCTCCAAAAAGCCTTCTTAGTGCCAATGGACTAAAAGTGTCAAAACCCTCCTTGAGGGTTGATGGACAACATGATAAGGTAAAATTAATCATTGATTGGTGTAATGGTTAACGCCCCAATAGTATCGTATTGAGCGACGGCAAGTAACAAGCCAAAGAAATCATTTTCATCAATTCGCAAAACACGGCAAAGGATTTCTTTATTTGCCCCTTCTGGTAGCATATTATAAAAAACAGGGAAAAGCGAATCGTGATAATAAGTCTGTTGAGTTTTAGGTAGCGTAAGGCTAATGCCTCTTCGCATGGGATTTTGAAAATACCCATCATCGTATCTAAAAACAAAACCCGTTTCATTTTCTTCTACAATACCTGCTGGAATTCCCTTAAAGTTTACAATTGCCTTTCTCATAATTTCACGTTCAATTGAAGTTCCATGCCTAAAACCGCTGCGATTTTGAGTAACGTTTCTAAAGATGGATTACCTTCTCCACGTTCAATAGAAACAACAGTACGAAGAGCAACACCCGAGATTTCGGCTAAATCTTCTTGCCTGATTTTCAAGATTTTTCTCCTGTCTTTTATTCTTTCTCCTAATGCTTCCTTATTCATTTGTGCATTATGTTGCGTTTATTCATATAAATATAAGAAAAAACTTGTAACAAACACAAAAAAGTGCATTATAATGCACTTTTTTGTGTATTTGAAATGGCTATAATAATCTCAATTGTGCTATTTTCTGATAACTCCTACCTTAACATCCCTCTTTGATGAAATCGTTATAAGTGTAACTAGTCTTTTGTGGAAACCCACTGATTCTGAATTTATGAAATCATCAATACCTCCTTAATTATTATTCCAACACATTCTGGAACAACCGTAATATCACGCTTTAAGACTTCTGGTTCTTCTTTCCTAAGTAAACCTATGTGTTTTATCTTCTATCCCTACACCTTCCCCAATAACTCCTCCAACATAAGCACCATATTCTGAGTTTCTTTCAATTTATCTCATACATCAAGGCAGGGATTATAGACGGCTTCTTGTACCCGAATGATTTCTTCTAATTCTGCGACCT
>JBMLRK010000494.1:1494-2553 GCA_049241065.1 Spirosomataceae bacterium | reverse complement strand
ACCTCCCCCAACGTTTCGCTTTCCATGCTACTTGTTGTTCTTCGGTTAGGAAAGTCCATGCGACGAAACGACTTATTTTTTGCCCTTGCTTCATTTCAATCGTTCTTACTTCGCTGGCTTGTACCTTGGCTAGGCTTTTGTAAATTCCTTGTAAGTTTTCTTTTTTTGATACTAAGGTCGTAAACCAAAAACAGTTTTCGGCAAAACGAAGGCTTTCTTGAATCATGTGGTAAATAAAAGTACTTTCCCCTCCTTCACACCAGAGTTCGGTCGATTGTCCACCAAAATTCAAGACGGCATTTTCTACTTTTTTACCTTTTAGGTTACTCACTTTTCGGTTGGAGCCTGCACTCGCTTCTTCGGCTGAGGCATGAAACGGTGGGTTACAAATCGTAAAATCAACTTGCTCTTTTGCTCCTAGAATGCCTTCAAAAAAATGCGTAGTAGCACTTTGTAAACGACAGGTTACAGCATTATTCAACAAGGGATTTGCTCGAATAATGTTATTGGCTGATTTAATGGCTTGGACATCAATATCAGAACCGATAAAACTCCAACCATATTCTTTTCTACCAATAATCGGATACACGCAATTTGCCCCAACACCAATATCTAAGCCTTTGATTGCCTTACCTTTAGGAATTTCTCCGTCGTTAACACTTGCTAATAAATCAGCGATATAATGAACGTAGTCTGCTCTCCCTGGGATGGGTGGACATAGGTAATTCTCAGGAATATCCCAGTGTTGGATGTCGTAAAAAGAAGCTAACAGGGCTTGATTTAATAACTTCACTGCCGTCGGATTGGCAAAATCAATGCTTTGGTTTTGATAGGCATTGACCGTCACAAAAGGAGCTAAGGCTGGACAAGCCGCTATCAATGCCGTAAAATCGTAGGCACTGCGGTGTGGATTACGGGGGTGTAAACCTGTTTTTTCGGTAGCTTGTTGCTTGGTAGGAAGTGTTGCCATGTTCGTTGCTTTTTCAATTCAATCGGCAAGTTAAGGCTAATGTTTTAGGAAAAAAAGGCAGATATTTGTATCCATGTTGCTGAGGGATT
>JBMLRK010000494.1:0-1394 GCA_049241065.1 Spirosomataceae bacterium | reverse complement strand
AAAAGATGAATCAACATTTGGGTATTTACACTTCTAATCTTTTCAAGAAAGAAGAGATGATTGAAGGCTTATTGGCAGGAACATTTCTCTCCGAAAAAATCCAGACGAAAGGACTTTCGGGCGAATTGTTTTCGAGCATTCGTATCAAGAAATTAATTGATTTAGAAGACCGTCACGGGTTTTCGGAGGTGACAGCGAAGGGTGAAAAAATCTTGGCAAAAATGTCGAGCGGTGAGCAGAAGAAGGCTCTTTTGAATTATTTACTCAAACAACAATGCGACTTTATTGTCTTGGACGATGCCTTCGGCAACTTGGATAAAGCTTCACAGGCTGCCCTTCGTGAGCAAATGGCAAGCATGGCTGAAAAAGTAATTTTCATTCAGATTTTTCACTTGCGTGTTGACGTACTGCCTTTTATTGATACCGTTTTGAGTCTGGAAGGGAAACAAGTTAAAGAAGAAAATCGCAGCACATTTTTAGCAACGCAGGAGGAAACAGTCACCTTTTCAAGACCTCTCCCTCCTAGCATTACGCCTTTTCCTGAGTTAGGAAATCCACTGATTGCCTTCAATAAGGTTTCGGTAAGTTATGAAGGACGTAAGATTTTACATGAAATTGAATGGCAAATTAATAAGGGTGATTTTTGGCAATTAGTAGGGCCAAATGGCTCTGGAAAAAGCACGATGATTACCATGATTTCGGGCGATAATCCAAAGGCTTTCGGACAGGATTTGGTGTTGTTTGGTCGTAAAAAAGGAACAGGCGAAAACGTTTGGCAAATCAAAAAACAAATTGGCTATTTCACGCCTTCGATGACTCAACAGTTTACTCGCTTGGATTCGGTAGAAAAAATGATTCTGGGCGGCTTCTTCGATTCCGTAGGGCTTTACATTAAACCGACAGAATTACAAACTCGCTTGGCTCAGGATTGGTTACATTTTTTAGAAATGTATGACCTACGAAATAAGCCTTTCGACTTCTTGACTTTAGGACAACAACGAATGGTACTCATTGCCAGAGCGATGGTAAAACATCCGCCCTTGCTGATTTTGGACGAACCTACCACAGGACTTGACGACCATAACATGGCCTTATTTACGGCATTGGTCAATAAAATTGCGGAAGAAAGCAAAACAGCGATTTTGTACGTATCGCACCGTACCGAATTGGGTTTAAAACCAAAAGCTATTTTTGAATTGACTCCATCTGAAAATGGCTCGACAGGAAGCGTTATTATAAACTAATGTTCCGACTAGCTCACCCCGATTTACAATCGGGTGTAGTCTGGGCTTGCGTTTGAAACGCTATAAAAAAACAGGGATTAAAATCCCTGATTACTAAATCGGTCGTCCCAATGGGACTTGTAGAACTTGATTACCGATAAATCATTTTCT
>JBMLRK010000493.1:15707-20388 GCA_049241065.1 Spirosomataceae bacterium | reverse complement strand
AGAAAAACAACTAAGACTACTTCCCTAAAAACGTCTTCACACTCTCCTCCCATTTAGCAGGCTCTGACTTACAAAAAGATTGGTGTTGGGAGTTTTCAAACACCACGAGTTTTTTACTTGGAGAGGCTAGATTTTCATACAATTGTAGGGTTTCCTCACGGCTTACTCGTGGGTCTTTTGCTCCCCAATGAATCAACGTTGGAGTGGTAATTCCTTTCACATATTCAGCAGGTTGGTGATTAAATCCCCAAAAGCCTCGTTCGGCACTACCCCAAAGCAATAACAATTGACTAATAGGAGTTTCAGGAACGTGCATCATCCGCAATTTGCCTTTGACGGCATCACTCAAACTGGCAAAAGAACATTCGGCAATGATTTTGCTAGGTTGTAAGTGGTATTCTGGCACGGCTTTTAAGATAACAGCCGCCCCCAGAGACATTCCCCATAAGACAATGTTTTTCTCGCCAAGCTTTGCTATGTATTGATAAGCAACGTTCACATCTTCCGATTCTTGATAGCCGATTGTGCAGACATTACCCTCCGAACGCCCATGTGCCTGCAAATCCATCGCCAGGGTATTGTAACCCAAACCATGAAAAAAGTTAGCCTCAGCTAATATCTTCTGTTTGCACGACCCATGACCATGAAATAAAATCACGGTTCCTTTAGCCACCGAATCCGCTTTTACATACCAACCTTCGAGTTGTAAGCCTGCTTTGTTTTTCAACAAAACCGTTTCAAAAGGATAACTAGGCAACGTATCAATCGTTCGTTTGGGGAATTTAAACCCAAACAAAATACCTGATAATTTTTCGCTTACCGACATATCGTCTAGCTTCTTAAAGGGTACATCTTTTGACTCATAAAAGTAAGTAAAGCGATATGCTTGAAAAGCTAAAAGGAGATTTACGACCAGAAACAAACCAAGCAGTATGCTTCCTATTAATTTGATTTTCTTTGAAAAAACTTGTCTATTTTTCATGCTAAAAACGGAGAATGACACCCTCATTTATCAAATAAATGTAAGGCTTTATGAAGTGTAAATTATCGCTAAAGATACTGATTTTCAGAAAGTACCCGAACGATAAGCTCCGTATTTATTTAGGTTTTATACTTCATACAGAACATTCCGTTTATCATTCAATCAAACCTTTCATCTAAAAATAATACAAGAAACTTTGAACCTTTTAAAAGTTTCCATAGTTTTGACTAGTAAATAGTATTCATTAACAGCTATTTACATTCTTGTTAGCTACTATTTTAACACAAACCCATTATAGTCAAATTTGAAAAATTACATTTTTTATTAAAAAGTTAATGTCTGATAGATTGGTTTTGAACAATGACAAAGGCTTAACAAATTACGATGGAGGTTAAAGAACGGATAATAAAGAAAGCAACAGAAATGTTTTTTCGCTACGGAGTTAAATCCGTCACGATGGATGATATTTCTCGTGAATTAGGAATATCGAAGAAAACGCTCTACTTACATTTTGCAGATAAAGATGAGCTGGTCTATCAGATGTTTTCTTGTGAAATGGAAAATGATGAATGCCAATGGAATGATTTGCAAGTAGCTTATCCCAACGTCATTGAAAGGCTTTTAAAAGAGAATGAATTGATGCGAGATTCTTTCAAAGACATGAATCCTAGTTTACTTCATGACATCAAGCGTTTTCATCCTCGCACATGGGCATCTTTTGAACAGCATAAAAAAGGATTCCTGCTCGAACAGGCTAAACTTACTTTGCAAGAAGGAATTAAGGAAGAGTACTTTAGAGCAGATATAGAAATTGATATTTTAGCCGTACTACGAATAGAACAAATAGAACTGGGTTTTTCCACCCATTTATTTCCAGCGAATACCTCCATTTTAGATATTCAACTCATTTTTATGGATCATTTTATTCGAGGAATTTTAACCAAAAAAGGATTAGAGATTTATGAACATTTTAAAAACAAACAATAATATGAAAGCTAAACTTACTGGTTTATTGCTGCTTGTTAGCTTGCTTATCACTGGAAATGGAGTTCTTGCCCAGAGCTTTAGCATCCGTGAAGCTATCGAGTATGCAGTAAAAAATCACATCAACATTAAGAATGGTCAATTAGACATTCAAAATGCAGATGCTAAAGTGAATGAAATTAAAGCAATTGGATTACCTCAAGTGAACGGAAACATTGGCTATTCTAATAGTTTAATTATCCAAAAAGCATTTATTCCAGCTAAAACTTTTGACCCCAATGCAGCAGAAGGCGATGTTATTGCAGCAGAATTTGGGGTAGCCAACAGCGGTCAAGCAGGAATTAGCCTATCGCAATTGCTTTTCGATGGTTCTTATACCTTAGGATTAAAAGCTGCTGATGTTTACAAAGAACTTTCTCGCAAGTCGTTAACGCAAAGCAAGCAACAAATCGCTGAAAACGTAACCAAAGCGTATTACGGAATCTTGGTAAACGAAGAACGTATGCGTTTGTTAGATTTAAACATTGGTCGTTTGGATTCGCTTTTTAAAGAAACAAAAGCATTAAACGCTCAGGGTTTCGTAGAAAAAATTGATGTACAACGTTTGGAAGTGCAATTGAACAACTTAAAAACGGAAGCAAAAAATGTACAGCGTTTACAGGATTTAAGCTATTATTTGTTGAAATTTCAGATGGGTATGAAAACGACCGATGTAGTAACGCTTACCGACAAATTGAGCAATGTCAACGTCAATGAGGTAGTTCCAGAAAACAACAATGAATTTAAGTACGCCAACCGCATCGAATATTCGATTCTACAGACTCAGGATAAATTAGCCGAATTAGACTTAAAAAATCAAAAGGTGGGTTATTTGCCACGAGTAATATTATCAGGTAGTTATGGATACTCTGCGGGTCGTCCAAAGTTCTTTGATTTAATTACTAAGCCGTGGTTTGATGCTGCTAGTATTAGTGTAGGCATTCAAATTCCTATTTTTGATGGCTTCTCGAAGAAATACAAAATTATTCAGTCGGAAAATAATTTACGTAAGGTTAAGCAAAGTTTTGAATTGCTAGAAAACTCGATTGATTTCCAAGTAAAACAAACACACTTGACCCTAACCAATGCTTTTGAAACGCTTCAGGAACAAAAAGCAAACATGGAACTGGCTCAAGAAATTGTACGTGTAACCAAAATCAAGTACAAACAAGGGGTTGGATCAAACTTAGAAGTTATCAATGCTGAAACCTCTTACAAGGAAGCTCAAACCAATTATTTCACGACGCTTTACAATGCTCTGATTGCTAAAGTGGATGTAGATAAAGCAGTTGGGAAATTGTATAATGACTAGATGGTGATGTTGAATTTTGAATGATGGATGTTGGATTTAATAAGTAACCACATCGTGCCATAGAAAACATAGTTGTTTAAAGTTTAGTAATCAATCATTTTCGTTGTCAGTTCCTGATAAATAGCACATTAAATCCAAAATTTAAAATTCATAATTTTAAATTATTACTTAAACTAGTTATAAGCTTACTCTTTACGAGCTAAAAATATTTTAATCTTGTGGCTTGCCACGTACCATATTAAATTAAAAAACATGAAAACGAAATACTACGCATTAGCCTCTTTGTTAGTACTTGCTGCTTGTAATAAGCCTACTGATAAAAAAGCAGAATTAGCTACTTTAAAAGCAGAGCAGAAAACGTTAGAGGGTAAAATCAAAACATTAGAAAAGGAAATCGGTGCGACTGCCCCTCAAAAAGAAGCAGAGCAAAAGGTAATCACTGTTTCGGTTACGCCTCTTCAATCTCAAAACTTCAAGCACTTTGTGGAAGTAAACGGTTTGGTAGCATCAGACAATATCGTGCAAGCAACTCCGCAAATGGGTGGACAGTTGACAAGCGTGTTGGTAGTTGTTGGACAAGCAGTTAAAAAAGGTCAATTAGTCGCTACGATTGACAATTCAGTAATGAAACAATCTATCGCTGAAATCAAACAGCAATTGGATTTGGTAACGACGCTTTACAACAAACAAAAAGCGCTTTGGGATCAACAAATTGGTACGGAAGTTCAGTACTTACAAGCGAAAGCCAATAAGGAATCCTTAGAAAAACGTATCGTTACGATGGAGACTCAGTTAGCGATGACGAAAGTCTATGCTCCAATTTCGGGAACAGTTGAAAAAGTAATCCAAAAAACAGGAGAAATGGGAATGCCTGGTGCTCCAATTTGTCAGATTGTTAATGTAGGTAACTTGAAAGTTGTTGGTAAAGTAGCCGATACCTATTTAGGTTCTGTAAAACGTGGAGCGAACTTAACGGTTAAGTTTCCAGATTTAAACAAAGAAATCAATGCTAAAATTTCAGTAATTGATGCCTTAGTTGATCCAGTTTCAAGAACATTCTCTATCGAAGCGAAAGTGCCTAATTTAGGAGGTCAATTAAAACCAAACCAAGTAGCTATTTTGAATATCAACGACTTAGCTAAAGGAAACGCTCTTGTTATCCAACAAAACTTAATTCAGAAAACAGAGTTAGGAACAATTGTTTACGTTGCGGTAGAAGAAAACGGCAAAAAAATAGCTCGTGCAAAACAAGTAACAACAGGTATTAGCTACAACGGAAACATTGAAGTGTTAACGGGCTTAAACAGCGGCGACTTAGTTATTACAGAAGGATACCAAGATTTAGTAGATGGTACGCCATTGAG
>JBMLRK010000493.1:0-15607 GCA_049241065.1 Spirosomataceae bacterium | reverse complement strand
ATTCAAAATTCAACATTAAGATTTAGGTATCCCTTATCAACACTCACATACTGACATAAAAAACAATGCAACATATAGAAGACCAAGATCAGGATATTCAAGAGCTACCACACGGTAGTGGCGGTATCTACAACATGATTGGCTGGTTGGCAACAAACCAAACCACCGTTTATCTGATTACGATTCTCGTTTTTTTAGCTGGGCTTTTTATTTATAATAGCCTTCCAAAAGAACAGTTTCCCGATATTAAAGTACCGCAAGTAGTCGTACAAACCGTTTATTTCGGAACGACACCTGCCGACATCGAAAACGTAATTAGCAAGCCTATCGAAAAACAGTTGAAGACGATTACAGGGGTTAAGAAAATTACCTCTAATTCCCTACAAGACGTTTCGGTTATTTTGATTGAGTTCAATCCAAGTGTAAAAGTAGAGGATGCTCTTCAACGAGTACGTGATGCGGTAGATAAATCAAAGCGTGATTTACCCCAAAAATTAGATGCAGGACCTACTGCTCAAGATGTCAATTTCTCGGAATTCCCGATTATGAACATCAACCTTGCGGGTAATTATCCGTTAGAAAAACTAAAAGATTATGCGGAAGATTTACAAGACGAAATTGAAGGTTTACCCGAAATTACTCGTGTAGATATTGTTGGAGCGTTGAAAAGAGAAATTCAAATCAACTTGGATTTATACAAAGCACAATCGTCAGGTTTAACATTTTACGATGTACAACAAGCTGTTCAGGGCGAAAACATCAACATATCAGGTGGTGATTTAAACGTAGATGGCGTGCGTCGTTCGCTTCGTGTAAAAGGAGAATTCAAAAACGTAGAGCAAATCCAAAACATCATGCTTCGTACCTCTACGGGGGCAACGGTTCGTTTAGGCGATGTGGCTGATGTACAGGATAGCAACGAAGAACGTCAGGATTTCGCCCGTTTAGATAACAAGTCGGTTGTAACCCTAAACGTCATCAAACGTGGGGGAGCGAACTTAATTGCAGCTTCAGAAAAAATCGAACAGATTATTGAAAAAGCAAAAGAGGACAAATTACCACAAGGCTTAAAAGTACAAATCACTGCCGATTCATCGGAACGTACTAAAGCAGATATTGATGACTTGGTAAACACGGTAATCTTAGGATTTATCTTCGTAGTATTGGTATTGATGTTCTTCATGGGTGTACGTGATGCCATCTTCGTAGGACTTTCAGTACCGCTTTCTGCCTTGATTGCCTTTATTCCATTGTATTTTGCAGGATTTACGTTAAATACCATCGTATTGTTTGCCTTCTTACTGGGACTTGGAATTGTAGTGGATGATGCCATTGTGGTAATCGAAAACGCTCACCGTATTTTCAATGCACATCGTAATTTGAGTATCATCGAAGCGGTAAAATTAGCAGCATCAGAAGTATTCTTGCCCGTATTGTCAGGTACATTAACAACCATTGCACCCTTCGTACCTTTGCTATTCTGGCCAGGTATCGTGGGTGAGTTTATGAAATATTTACCTACCACCTTGATTTATACCTTGTTTGCCTCTTTATTAGTGGCTTACGTGATGAACCCTGTGTTTGCGGTATCGTTCATGAAACGTCATGATGAAGAATTAGCGGAACAAATGAATGTAGGTGGTTTTAGTACCTTGAAAAAACCATTGCTCGTTTTTGCAGGATTAGCCGTAGTTGGTTATTTCGTAGCGTTTGGATTAGGTAACTTCTTTGTATTAATTGGTGCGTTATATGTATTCAATCACTTTATCTTGACTCCGAAAATCATTATTCCTTTCCAAGAAAAAGCATTACCTGCTTTTAAAAATGCCTACAAGCGTTTAGTTTCTTGGTTAATTTATGGAAGAAGACCAATCGGTGCGGTAATCGGAATGTTTGCGTTATTAGTATTTACCTTCGTAATGATGGGTATTGTAAAACCAAAGGTTATCTTCTTCCCAAGTGGCGACCCTGACTATATTTATGTTTATCACGTAATGCCTGTAGGAACAGATGCCAAAGTGACGGATTCGGTAACGAAAGTATTGGAGAAAAAGGTATTCCAAATTATTCACGATAATAAGGCAGAAGGAATTGTTAACTCAGTGATTTCTAACGTAGGTAAAAATGCGGGTGACCCAATGAACCCCGACCGTGCAGCAACGCCTCACAAATCGAAAATCACCATTGCCTTTGTAAAGAAAACCCTTCGTGGCGACCTTTCAACAGCAGTGTTAATCGACAAAGTTCGTAAAGAATTAAAAGCACTGAAATTGCCAGGTTCTGAACTTTCTATTGAACGTGAAAGTAATGGACCTCCGACAGGAAAGCCTATTTCGGTTGAAATTGCTGGAGATGATTTTGCAACGCTACAACGTTTAGAAAAAGAAGTAAAAACTCGTATTCAGAAATCAGGTATTCAAGGAATTGACGAATTGAAAAGTGATTTGGTGACAAACAAACCCGAAATCATTGTCGATGTAGATAAAGTAAAGGCTCAACGTGAAGGTATTTCATCCGCACAAGTTGCCATGGCTATTCGTACCGCTTTATTTGGTTCTGAAATTTCAAAATTCCGTGACGATAAAGAAGAATATCCAATTCAGTTACGTATCAAAGCTCAAGACCGTAACCAAATTGAGAAACTGTTGAGCTTGAATATTACCTACCGAGACATGGCAATGGGTGGGGTATTACGTCAAGTGCCTTTGAATTCAATTGCAAGCATTAGTTATTCAACGACATTCAGTCAGATTAACCGCAAAAACCAACAACGTGTGGTTACGCTTGGTTCAGACGTAGTGACGGGCTATAATGCCAATGAAATTGTAGCTCAAATCGAAGAATTAGTGAAAGAAATTGACATTCCAAATGGCTATACCGTGAAAATGGGTGGTGAACAAGAGTCTCAAGCCGAAACAGGTAGTTTCTTAGGTGGAGCTTTAGGAAGTGCCGTTTTATTGATTTTCTTGATTTTGACCATTCAGTTTAACTCAATTTCTAAGCCAATCATCATTTTCGGAACAATCTTACTTTCATTCATTGGGGTATTATTAGGTTTTATGGCTTTCGGAATGACCTTCTCAGTTATTATGTCAGGCGTAGGTATCATCGCTTTAGCAGGTATTGTAGTGAAAAACGGTATCCTCCTCATCGAATTTACCGACGAACTTCGTCAGCGTGGATACGACCTTAAAGAAGCCATCGTAGAAGCAGGAAGCGTTCGTTTAACTCCTGTATTATTAACAGCCTCTGCCGCTATTTTAGGACTTGTACCATTAGCAGTAGGGTTAAGTATCGACTTCGTAGCAATGTTCTCAGAATTCAATCCGCACATTGCCTTCGGTGGCGACAGTGCCGTATTCTGGGGAATTTTAGCATGGACAATTATCTTTGGTTTGGGATTCTCAACCGTCCTAACCCTAATCATTGTACCATGTATGTACTACATTAGCGAACGTTTCAAACAGAAATATTTCCCTAAAAAAGCGATTTACGTAAAAGCATAATGCACACATCAATAGGTTAGAAAAACGAACAAGCCACGCCGTTTAGGAGTGGCTTGTTTTGTTTATGGGTGGGGAGTAAATTCAATCACATAGATATAAAACAAAGGTAATTACTAATCGGGTAATGACGGTAGCTTTTAGTTTTCCCCCCTTCCACCTTGTACAATAAACACATTTGGCTAATTTTGCTTATATGAAACGGAAAAGCTAATAAAGCGATTCTCCCCCTATCGTTACCCCAACTGAATATGAAAGATTATACCTTCAAAGTTTTACCGCTTGGTTTGGCAATGCTAATCTACACGGTTTTTGCATCTTTTAAATTATCAACCATTCCTCTAGGCTACGACGAAGCATTATTCTGCAACGCTGCTCTTGGAATAGACCCTGACCTCTTCTTATTCGTAAAATTTAAAGGCTTCCCCATTTTATTGATGGATTATATTGGAGCATTAAAAGCTTGGATTTACATGCCTATTTTCAAGCTCTTTGGTGTATCTGTCTGGACAATCCGCTTTCCGATGGTTATGTTAACCTTAGTTTCCCTATGGTTAATCCACAAAATCCTTACAGAACTCTGGAATCCATATATTGCCGCATTTACTGTATTATACCTTTCCTTGGATGTTTCTTTTTTGTATTATACAAAAATTGATACAGGGCCGAATGCCATTGAATTATTGCTAAAACTCTGTATTATCTATCAATTTCTACAATTTATTAAGACCAATAACTTTAAGAATCTTGCTTGGATAATTACCTTTTCCCTCCTCGGACTTTTCAATAAACTAAACTTTATTTGGTTTATTAATGCTTTCTATGCTGGCGTTTGTATCGGTTATGGAAAAACTATCTGGAAACTATTTTGGTCTTACAGCGCTATCAAAAAGACACAGTTCCTTTTATTGACAGGAGGAACTTACCTCGTATCGGTGATTTATTTATTAACCCTACATCATTACTTCGATATTTTTGGGCAAAAAATTGGCGCTGAACATGGGTTATTACAGCCCTTTCAACGTTTACATAGCCTACTGATTGACGTTGTGGGAGGATCTGGAATTTTTATTTATAGCTATCGATATGGTTTTTCTGAATGGCCAAACTGGCTAACTTATTCACAAACCATCCTTGCATACAGTTTTATAGGTTTTACGGTTGTTGCATCGCTCTTAATACTGATAAAAAAAGAAATTGCTCAAAATCGCTTTTTCATCTTTTCGCTTACCATCTTACTGGCTTTACTAGCTCAGATTTTTGTAACAGAACGAGCGAGATACGGATGGCACATCTTTATGATTTATCCATTTTTCACATACGTTGGTATTTATGCAATCTATTTCTGTTTTGAAAAACTAACTCCTAGTATTGTATTACGCAAATCGTTTACCTTACTCGCTTTTACACTAATAACTGGGCAACTTATTGCAGCACAATACAAACACATCACTGCTATGAGAAGACAGCCCTTCAAAAATAATTCACCAACGATTTACCAATTCGTTGATTTTGCCAAACAATCCAATAAGAAATTCGTCTTAATCAATGCCTCCGCAACAACGCAGTTGGTGACTTTAACACAACAAAAAGATAAGTACTTTGAATTATCGTATCTTTTTGAAGTTTCGCATAAGTTCTTAACGCTTCATGCAAAAACAATAGAAGAATTTAATCAGAAGTTCTTGCAACATCCCGACGATTATTTGTTTGTCACCACTAAAGTATATGACTATCCTGCTAAGGGACAAGTAGTAAGATTTAAGGATTTTACTTGCTATAACTTTTTTGATGTCCTAGAAACGTACCATTGTAAAGCGATCAAAGTAAAAGATATTGCTCTTGATGAACAAGGCTATTCCATTTATCGTATTGTACCCAAGGATAAATAATAGCTTTCTAATCCAGTTAGATTAAAAAAGGGGTGACGAAACGTTTGTTTCATCACCCCTTTTTTAATCTAACTATTCAATTGAATTATAAACTGGTCTATGCAAAAAGTCCATAGCGGATGATGCAATAAATAGCTCTAAATCCATCTTTCCAATTAATTTTCTTCCCTTCCGCATAGGTGCGTCCGTAATATGAAATTCCAACTTCATAAATTCTGATTTTAGGAATTTTCGCAACTTTGGCTGTTACCTCTGGTTCAAAACCAAAACGCTTTTCATTTAACTTCAGATTCTTTACGATGTCTGTTCTAAATAATTTATAGCAAGTTTCCATATCTGTTAGGTTTAAGTCGTTAAACCAATTCGATAGAAAAGTCAACATTTTATTTCCAATTGTATGCCAAAAAAATAAAATTCGATGAGGCTTTCCCCCTATAAATCGAGAGCCATAAACAACATCAGCAAAGCCATCAATAATTGGCTTCAAGAGAATGTTAATTTCGTGTGGATCATATTCTAAATCTGCATCTTGAACAATCACAAAATCTCCTTTTGCAACGCTAATTCCCGTATGAATTGCAGCTCCCTTACCTTTATTAACTTCGTGTTTTTGATAATTAACCGATAGATGTGGATAATTACTCATAAATAATTTAACCTGCCCTTCGGTATCGTCTTTAGAAGAGTCGTTTACAACAATCAATTCTTTCTCTATACCATTGATCAATTCAACCTCATTGATTTTCTTGAGAATGATTTGTATGGTATTTTCTTCATTATATGCAGGCACGATAATAGATAACTTCATAGGGAATATTACATTTTTTCAAAAAAATAGTATTATGCAGATTTTATTCGAATCGAACGCTACAAAGATAAAACAATCCCCTCAGCTATCTTGTTAAAAGACAAATAATTCAATAATTCCAAACTAACAGAAAAATCAAGAGGCCTTCTATAAGCTGTTTATACCTCAACTCAGGAGTCTTTTCATAAAAAATCCCCGAGCTACGCTGTCAGCCTATCACGGGGATTTTCAATTCATTTATATGAGTTATAAACTGTATTCCTTAACAGTTTCGATAAAGCACTTAACTTTTTCAGGATCAGTATCAGGATAAACACCATGTCCTAAATTAGCAATATGGCGTTGACCACCAAACTGATCTAACATCGCACGAGTTTGTTTCTTTATTTCATCAAAAGAAGCATATAATACACATGGGTCAAGATTTCCCTGTAATGTTTTGTTTACTCCTATCAAACGACGAGATTCCGCAATATCCATATTCCAGTCCAAACCGATTGTCTCACAGTTTAACTTGGCCATATCTTCTCTTGCAAAAAATGCTCCTTTAGCAAAAACTGTCACTGGAACTTCCGTGATAGCATCACAAATTTGAGCTATATAAGGTAGTGAATATTCTTTATATTGTGCTGGCGATAAGATACCTGCCCATGAGTCAAAAATCTGAACAAGATTTGCTCCTGCTGCTATTTGAGCCTTTAGGTAAGCAATTGTAGTATCTGTAATTTTTTGTAACAGGGCATGCGAAAGAGCTGCATCAGAGTACAAATATTTCTTCGCTTTAGAGAAGGTTTTAGAACCTCTTCCCTCTAACATATAGCAAAGCAAGGTAAATGGAGCTCCAGCGAAACCAATCAAAGGTACACGACCATTTAACTCAGATTTAACAATCTTGATTGCATCTAACACGTATGCTAATTTTTCGTATGGGTCAGCTACTTGAAGCTTATCCACATCAGCCATTGATTTAATGACTTCTGGAAAAATAGGACCTACACGTTCTTCCATAATATAAGGTAAGCCCATTGCTTCTGGCACAACCAATATATCTGAGAAAATAATAGCAGCATCAACACCTAAAATATCAACAGGCTGAATCGTCACTTCTGCTGCTAATTCAGGATTAGTAGCAAGTTGAATAAAACTACCAGCTTGTTCACGTACGGCACGATATTCTGGCAAAATTCTTCCTGCTTGACGCATCATCCACACAGGGACACGCTCTACCTGCTCTCCACGAGCAGCTCTTAAAAGTAAATCGTTTTGTAAAATTTCCATCTTTAATGTTAAAACGCATTCGTTATCGAAAGCCTTCGACCTATCGTTTCACACTACAAAGATACGATTGTTTTAACACGGTGGATTTAGTGACTCGAGAAAAGAGTCAAAATTCTTAACAACTACTTACAAACTAGACAGATACACATCGTATCCAGATTCAAAATTATGTTGTCTGTATTTTGATTGGCGAAATTGCAGACCAAGAAGTACTTTTAAAAAATAGTCCGTCTGGTAAAAACCCTCCATTTTAGTTTTAACCTTTCCCTGATGGTCTAAAAACAAAATAGTTGGGAACCGCTTAACCTTGAAGTGATTAACTAATTGTAAGCCTTCATCGTACCTTATATCAACTTTCTTAGCTAAATAATTCAGACTCATGAACGAAGCAACATATTCATCTGAAAGCGTTTCTTTTTCCATTTTCAAACTTGGAGCACTCCCGTTTGCTGAGAAAAAAAGAATCATTGGTTTTTGAATATGTTGAGCTGAAATAAACATATCTGCATAACTACTTTGAAAAAAAGCAGCATCAAGAATCGTCTGAGAAAAAGACGAAACTATTGAAGAAGTCATAAAAACGATGATAAGAGTAATTTTAGTATGTATCATGACGAAAAGTAAGGGTAAGATTTTTACAAACAAGTACAAAAACCAAGCCATAGATACAAAAAAAGCCTCAGAACAAAATTGTTCTGAGGCTTTTGAAACTTATTTGAATAACTAGATTTTATTCAGAAACACCTAATGCTTTTAATGTTTCTAAACTTAATGCGTTACCAGTTGATAAGTTATTATCTTTTTGGAATTGTAAGATAGCAGCTTTTGTTCTAGTTCCAATAATATCATCTACTGGACCTGGATCGTAACCTTTAGCTTTCAACGCACGTTGAATTTGAATGATTTTCTCAGTCGTTAACTTGTTTCCACACAATACTTCAACCCATTCAGCATACGAATTACCAGCAGTCTGAGCAGTAGTTGTATAAGAACCGTATTCAGCAGGAATCGTTGTTTCTGTTGTTTTAGCAGCGGTTTTAACCAATGTCTTCGTAACAGTTTTGTATTCCGCAGGAATTGCTTCTTCACGAGTAGATGCAGCACTAGCAACCACTTGTTTCGTACGTGTTTCGTATTGAGCAGGAGTTTCTGTAACTTTTGTAGTTGCAGGAGAAACTAACACTTGTTTTGTACGAGTTGCATATACAGCAGGAATTTCAATTTCACGAGTTGTAGCAGGACTAGCAACCAGTTGTTTTGTAACAGTCTGGTAACAGCTTGCTCCATTTGCCAATGTTCCAGCACCTGAACCACTTCCAGCACCAGTTCCTGGAGCCACACATGGCGTTGCTACGTCTAATTCACGTGTTGCAGCAGGAGATACAACCACTTGCTTTGTACGAGTAGCATAAACCGCAGGAATTACTGTCTCTTTAACTTCAGCATCTTTAACTAATACTTGTTTTGTAACAGTAGCATATTCAGCAGGAATTGCAATCTCACGAGTAGATGGAGAACGAGCAATGATTGTTTTCGTAATTGTCTTGTATTCAGCAGGAATTGTTGTTTCAGTTACACGTGCTGGTTGGTCAACAACTTCACGAGTAATTGTTTCGTATTGTGCTGCTGTCGCTGCTTCTTTAGCTACACCATTTACAGGATATGTACTTGGATCAGGAGAAACTAACAACTGTCTTGTAAACGTTTTGTATTCAGCAGGTACTGGAATCTCACGAACGGTAGCAGGAGTTGCAACCATTTGCTTCGTAACAGTTGCATATTGTGCAGGAGTCGTAACTTCTTTCACGCCAGCAGGCACTTTCAACACTTGTTTCGTAATCGTTTTGTACTCAGCAGGTACAGTTACTAAACAAAGAATACGACAGTCATCTGGGTTAGCTGACAAACAACCTGGATCTGCTTTCCCTTTTTCATACTTCGTGTATTCGTCACGAATTTTAATTTTCTCTGTTACTGTTTCATAAACAGGAGGAGTCGTTGCTAAAGTTGTAACAGCGTCTTTAACTAAAATATTTTCAGTTACTGTTTTATAAGTAGCAGGAACAACTTCTAAACGTTTTGATGCTTCTTTGATAAGAATGTTTTCAGTTAACGTTTTGTATGAGAACTGAGCAGGAGTTAATGTTTTGAAAGCATCTTTAACCAATACTTGCTCTGTAACTTTTTTGAATGTTCCAGGAACAACTGTCAATACCTTTGAAGCCTCCTTTACCAAAATAGTTTCTGTAGCAGTTTTGTATTCCGCAGGAATAACCTCTAAACGGTTATAAGCAGGTTTTACAAGATACTGTTCTGTTTCTGTTTTGTAAACAGCTGGAATAACTGTGTATGTTTTTGAAGCAGCTTTAGCAATATATTGTTCCGTTTCTGACTTCAACACAGCTGGAACAACTTCAACTTTCTTACATGGAGAACCTACTACAGCAGAACCATCTGGACGAAGGAACGCCTTACGAGTATTATCCCATGAACCAGCAGCAAATGAACCCGCTGGACATCCACCAACAAAGATTTGCTCCGTTACAGTTTTATACTGTGCAGGAACTACCTCTAAACGCTTTGATGCCGCTTTTACTAAAACTGATTCTGTTTCTGTTTTGAATACAGCGGGAACAATCGTTACAACTTTACCAGCTTCTTTAACTAACACTTGCTCTGAAACCGTTTTGTAGGTTGCAGGTACAACCTCTAAACGTTTAGCAGCTTCTTTAGCTAATAAACTTTGTGTCTCAGTTCCTAAAACAGCAGGAACAACATTTAATGTCTTACCAGCTTCTTTCGCTACAAATTGTTGAGTTTTCGTAGTAAATTGGGCAGGCTTTAAACATTTTGCATAACATTTACCACTTACAGCATTAGGTGGTAGGTCATTTTGGGCATTAGCCGCAGTACTGACCAAACTGATTGTTGCCGCTGTATAAAGCAGCGAAAGGTAATTTTTCTTCATTGTTGTCAGAAATAAATCAGGTGTTATAAGGGTTTATTAAGCAAATATATAAGGCTTTTGATAAAAAGCAAAGTTGCTAATAGCTCAAAAGCTAATATTCTAATACATAAGACATACCAAATGGCATTTTGTCACACAAACTTAATATTAAGTACTAAAATTAATATTGACTATTGTAAGGAAGCTGCCTTAATGAGGCATGGATAGAAGACAATGTAGGTAATATTGTTGCACTACTAAAAGACGTTATACAAAGCTGGCAAATTATTCCTCAAAAAGGAAATAGTTAGTCATTTTTTTTCTAGTTTGATTAAAAAAAATGACGCTCCTAGAAAATTAACTATAAACTAAGCAGGCAGACAGACAACTATCTAGCTAGTAAATAGTACTTTTGTATTCTTAAATAGTGTTAGCCTTGCTAGTAAAAGGCCTCGCTATTCATTTGAATAACTTGAAACGATTTAACGTCTGTTTTAATCACAAAAATCGTTTCTAATAATGACAATATATTTTATGAAAATCACCGAAGCTATATTCGTACAAAGCAATACAGAGTATCAAAAATGTCCCACTCCAGATAAGCCTGAATATGCTTTTATCGGAAGGTCAAACGTGGGAAAATCCTCTTTGATAAATTCAATCGTTCAGAAAAAAGACCTCGCAAAAACTTCGCAAACGCCTGGTAAAACGCAGCTTATTAACCACTTTCTTATCAACAAAAACTGGTACCTTGTCGATTTACCTGGATATGGATATGCAAAAGTAAGTAAGACTGAACGAGAGAAGTTCGAGCAAATGATTTTTGACTACCTTCATTATCGTGAAAACTTAAAATGTACCTTCGTTTTAATTGATATTCGTCACGAACCTCAAAAGGTGGACACAGAGTTCATGGCTAAACTCGCAGAAAGTGATATTCCATTCTACATCGTTTTCACGAAGGCTGATAAATTATCGAAAACAGCAGCACAGAAAAACATCGAGAATTATACAGAGAAAATGTTAGAAACTTGGGAAGAAATGCCATACTTTTTCGTAAGTTCTTCCGTTGATGGAATCGGTAGAGCTGAAATTTTAGACGTTATCAGCGAACTTAACGCCGAAACAGCTTAACAAATATCTAAATGCCTTGTTCAAAAAAGTACTGATTTGAACATGATAATCACCAAATTTCGGTAAATAAAAGTGGTTATAAGCGTATTTTTAGTAGAACTATTGTTTAATAACTATTTTTGCAAAAACAAAATCATTAAAAGTTTATGGAATTATTAAGAGAAGTTGCCAACATTGCAGGTAAAGGTGGTCTTTATCGTATCCTAAAACCTACACGTACTGGCGTTATTGTTGAAAGTTTAGATGGGAAAAAAGAACGCTCAGTTGTTGGAGCAAATGCAAGAGTATCAGTTCTAAAAGACATTTCAGTTTATATGGCAGATCATCAAGATAATGCTACTCCACTAGGAGACATTTTCTTGGCAATCAGAAATACGCATGGAGAACAAGTTGCCTTAAATACAAAAAATGCAACTGATGCTGAATTATTTGATTTCTTAGCAAGCGTAGCTCCTGACTTCGACAGAGAAAGAGTGTATGCTTCTGACGTGAAGAAAATCATTAACTGGTATAACATCGTTTCTGTAGCACTACCAGAAGCATTTGTAAGTGATGTAACGTCCGAAATTGAAACTGCTGAGTAATTTTCAATTCAAGACCATTTTTGGAAAACGATACATTTGAGAATCATAAACCATCAATTGATCAATTTCTAAATCAAAAAAATACGAAAATAAAGGAGATTGTTCTAAGTAATTACGAACATCTCCTTTATTTTTTGCATTAAAAAGAATCCATCCCCTACTTGCTTCTACTGAAATAGCGTATGTTTCAATGACTCCTTTAATGATAAAGTCATTAATAATCATTCGGTGTCGAGGAACTAATCTCATAAACTCCTCATCAACATTAAACGAAAATGTTACTTGATATTTATTATTCATACTGTTATCTAATTTACCGTTGACAATAGGTTTTAACCCATTTCAATTGCTCTTCATTATCGGGAATTTGCACACCTCTGTTTGCTATAATATGTGCCAAAGCATCCTCATAAGTCCAGCCTAATGTGTGTAATAGCAATAAGCCAAAAACGGCAGAACGACCGATACCTGCACGACTATGAAGTAACATTCGCTCACCCCGATTTACTTGTGCCAAAAGTTGAACTAAGATTGCTTTTGTTTTTATAAAACTATCTGGAGCTTCTTTCGGTTCAATTGGATACTTAATAAATTCCAATCCTACCCGAGTACAATCCATCCGCTCAAACTCAAGATCTAACTCTTCATTTTCTTCATCTGTCAGAAAACTAACAATTGTTTTAATCTCAAGTTTTTGCCAATTGTGAATTTCCTCTAATAAATCATCTCCCCCCATAGGTCTTCCCATGATACCTACCTGAGGGTGAATCCAAAAAATTCTCGTTCGCATCGTACTAATGAGCTAAAAAAAATAGAGACTACCCTGTTAGAATAGTCTCTATTTTTAGATTTCAATATTGTTTATTTCTCCACTTGCGAGTAGTTCAATTCGACTGGTGTATTACGACCGAAGATTTTCACCATTACGTTTAACTTCTTCTTATCTTCGTAAATATCCTCAATTGTACCATCAAATCCAGAGAAAGGACCGTCAATAACTTTAACAATCTCACCTTTTGTGAATGAAGATGATTGAGCAACTTCTTCAACAACAGCGACATCATCTATCTTACCTAAGATACGCTTAATTTCGCTCTGACGTAACGCAATCGGAGTCTTAGATGTCTTGCCATCATTCCAACTCAAAAATCCAATTACACCAGGCGTAGAAGTAATAATATGGGATACTTCACCGTACTTAATATCAGCTTCAATGAATACATAACCAGGAAATAGCGTTTTCTCACGAATTGTTTTCTTTCCGTTACGTAATTCAAATATTTTTTCCGAAGGCAACATAATCTGAGGAACATACTCCGCAAGACCTTGTCTGCCTACTTCGCTTTCAATGTAAGCTTTTATTTTTTTTTCTTGTCCCGAGACTGCTCTCAAAACATACCAGTTAGTCTCTGCTGCCATCTTAATAAAATAGATTTCAATTTACTTGGTTTCAGTCCAACAAAAAGATAATTAATTACTTAAAGTACTTAGAAACCTGAGATACTTTAATATAACGACTTCCTGAAACCAACATTTCAATATTAGAATGATTGATAGAATAGTTCCAAAACTGACTTAAACGAAAAGTCAATCATTCCCACTACAAGAGCAAAAAGTAAAGATGCTACCAATACAAGTGTTGAACTTGACTGTAATTCACTAAACTGTGGCCATGTTACATTTTCAGTAACTTCAGTCCAAGACTCTTTAACCAATTGAGAAATTTTATTCATGGTTGTAAGTATTTTTTACGTTTTAAAACATTAACGCCTATCGTTGGGAAATGCTAATTGCTATAAACTTTAAAGTTCCAACATCTTAGAATTCAAACTTTAAGGTTTACCGTAAATATGCAAAACTTAAAATTAAAAATACTAAAATTTGGAACTTTATTATGCACGGGAACAAGGATTCGAACCCTGATCAAAGGTTTTGGAGACCTCTATTCTACCATTGAACTATTCCCGTGTATCTAATGGAATGCAAAAATAACAATTTTATTTTAACATTCAAAAAAAATATAAAAATAAATTCATAAAAAGAGCGTCACTCTTCAGTAACGCTCTCTTTATTATATCTAAAGATGATTAGTCTAAGATTTCAGTTACCTGACCAGCACCTACAGTACGTCCACCTTCACGGATTGCGAAACGAAGACCTTTGTCCATAGCTACTTTGTTCAATAACGTAACATCAATAGTTAAGTTATCACCAGGCATACACATTTCTACTCCTTCTGGTAACATGATTTCTCCTGTTACGTCAGTTGTACGGAAATAGAATTGAGGACGGTATTTGTTAAAGAATGGAGTGTGACGACCACCTTCTTCTTTAGACAAGATATAAACCTCAGCTTTGAATTTAGTGTGAGGCTTCACTGAACCTGGCTTACAAATAACCATACCACGACGGATAGATTCTTTGTCGATACCACGCAACAACAAACCTACGTTGTCACCAGCTTCACCACGGTCAAGGATTTTACGGAACATTTCAACCCCTGTTACAGTAGATTTCAAGTTCTCAGCACCCATACCTAAGATTTCAACAGGATCACCAGAGTTGATTACACCAGTTTCGATACGACCTGTAGCTACAGTACCACGACCTGTGATCGAGAATACGTCTTCAACTGGCATCAAGAATGGCTTATCAACATCACGTTTTGGAAGTGGAATCCAGTTATCAACAGCATCCATTAATGCTTCGATTGTTTCAACCCATTTCGCTTCTCCGTTCAATCCACCTAAAGCAGAACCTTGAATTACAGGAATGTTATCGCCATCAAAGTCATAGAATGACAATAATTCACGAATTTCCATTTCAACTAATTCTAACAATTCTGGATCATCAACCATATCCACTTTGTTCATGAATACTACCAATTGAGGTACACCAACCTGACGTGACAACAAGATGTGTTCACGAGTTTGTGGCATTGGACCGTCAGTTGCAGCAACCACGATAATAGCACCGTCCATTTGAGCAGCACCAGTTACCATGTTCTTCACGTAATCGGCGTGACCTGGACAGTCAACGTGTGCATAGTGACGATTCGCTGTTGAATATTCTACGTGAGCCGTGTTGATAGTGATACCACGCTCTTTTTCTTCTGGAGCCGAGTCAATTGAAGAGAAATCTTTTTTCTCAGCAAGACCTTTTTCTGACAACACCTTAGTGATGGCAGCTGTTAAAGTAGTTTTACCGTGGTCAACGTGACCGATTGTACCGATATTTACGTGAGGTTTACTACGGTCAAAATTCTCCTTTGCCATGATATTTAGTTCTTAATTAGTTTTATAAAAAGAATGAAAAATTTAAATCCAATTTGAAGATTTGAAAAGCGAAAAACTTGAAGATAGCATATACTACAGCTCTTCAAGTTAACATACTTTCAAATTGTCTTGAGCCTTTGAGCAGGATTGAACTGCCGACCTCTTCCTTACCAAGGAAGTGCTCTA
>JBMLRK010000492.1:0-1992 GCA_049241065.1 Spirosomataceae bacterium | reverse complement strand
GGAGCAGAAACACGTACTTGATTACCCGCTACAATTTGAGCATTTGCGGAGACATAGCGACCATCTTTTCCTGCAACTTCAAAAAAGTTTAGGGCTTTTCCATCTTTGCTTATAAGGCTACTTCCTTGCGTATCAAAGCTAATAATCGCTTCATTTCCAACAACTTTCATTTTTTTAAAACGTGGCCCTCGACTTACCAAAGCTTTTTTGCCATAATCATTTTTTAAGGCTAACAGAGCCAAACGACGACCAATTTCCCACTTAAAGGCAGGATGAATATTGGTCAACGTGTCCACTAAGTCGGTTGTTGTGATAAAATCGGTATAAGCTACTTTATCCGTCACCTTTTCTTGAGCTTCCCAAAAAGTTGGTAAGGTTGCTGTATCCAATACCACTTTTCCTTTTGTAATCGAATACTTATACGGGACAAGTTGTACGTAGTAAAAAGGCATTTTAGTATCTTTCCAAGCCTTTCTCCAACTACTAATAAGCGTTGAAAGTTTTTGCGTATATTGAATAGAATCTTTCAAGAAACAGTTACTTTCTCCTTGATACCAAAGAAAGCCACGCATAGTCAAAGGCTCTAAAGGGCGAATCATCGGATTATAGAATTTAGCAGGTTCACCTTCTACTTTTTTCCCTTTAAAATCAGGCGATTCAGCAAAGGCTTCTTCCGAAATCCACGGTTCAATTCTACTACCTGGAATTGCCGATGAAATCATACCGATGGGTACGTTCGTTTGTTGGTGTATTTCTTTCGCAAAAAAATACGCTGCTGCCGAGAACGAACGTAAAGCAGAGTCTTTGGCAATACTCCATCCTCGATGCAAAGAATCTGGTTTTATCAGTTCTTTACGATTCACCAAAAAAATACGGATATTGGGATTCTTTGCATACTGTAATTCGTCCACAGGATTTTGTCCCTCTACCTTTGGACGAGCGACTTTACTATTTTTTCGCATGGTATATTCCATGTTCGACTGTCCCGAACATAGCCATACTTCGCCCACCAAAATATTGTCTAGTTGAATCGTATTCTTCCCTTTGATGACCATTGAAGCGGGCGTACTTGATGTTTTGAGCGGTTTCAAACGAACAGCCCACTTCCCTTCGGTATCGGCAAACGTTGTTTTCTCTTGTCCTGCAAATTGTACGCTTACCTTTTCACCAGCGGAAGCTTTTCCCCAGATAGTCAAAGGCTTATCTCGCTGCAATACCATGTTATGTCCCAACACACGAGGTAAAACTACCTGTGCATGTAGGCGTACACTAGCGAGAAGGATTCCTAAAAAAAGGAGTGTTAATTGCTTATTCATCTTGTTTCTCTGGGTAAACGGGACTTAATCCGTTTTTCTATTACATGACTGTACTCAAGGTTTTTATTGCTGATTTTTAACGGGTTAAATGAAGTTCTGAAACGAACTAGTTTCAACGGGTTAAAACCCGTTGCCCCTGAGTAAAGCCTTTAAATAATGCTTTTTCACTTTAAAAATCGTCCCGTGTTTATGCCCTTCTGGAACAGAAACTTCTTTCGATACATCCGTAAAGTTTTTAAAATCAGCCGTTTTCATCGCTCCATACGTTTTGTCTTGGTACGAATCGTAGTAGATTAGCCATTCATTTCCCACTTGAACTACCGAAGGGCCTTCTGTAAAATTCTTAGTAAACGGAGCAGAAACATTGGTAAAATCACCTGTTGCGGATGTACCAAAAGCAACTTTAATATTACGATTAGGACGAGTATTATCTTTTAATACCAAAACGTAATCGTCTTTTTTTCGAGGAACAATAACGGCATCTATGACGCTAAACTTCGGGTCTAAAAATAATTTTGTAGGGCTAAAGGTTTTAAAATCGCTTGTCGTCGTAACATACATTCGGTGATTATTTTTTTCTTCTTCAATACCTTTTTCAAAGCGATTAGGAATGCAGGATGCCCAAATGATGATAAATTGTTTGCTTGACTTATCGTATAAAAGCTCTGGAGCCCAG
>JBMLRK010000491.1:0-1483 GCA_049241065.1 Spirosomataceae bacterium | reverse complement strand
ACTAAACCCTTCAAATAACTTCCTTCTGGATGGAAGAAATTTACGGGGTGATCTGCGGGTTGCGTTAAGTGGTGTAATACTTTTACTTGTCGTCCTGCTTCGAGGGCTGCCGCTACAACGGTATTGTAAAACAACTCTCTATCAACCACTTGCGAGCAAGAGAAGGTAAACATGATACCGCCTTTTCCTAAGCGTTTGAATCCTTCTGCATTCAGGCGTTTGTACCCTTGTACCGCACGGTGACGAGCATCCATGCTTTTGGCATAAGCAGGTGGGTCTAGTACGATAAGGTCATAAAATTGGTCGTTTGCCTTTAAATATTTCATCACATCTTCGGCATAAGCCTCGTGTGTTTGAGCTTCTGAACCGTTACCAAAATTGGCTACCACGTTTTGATTCACCAAGTCGATTGCCTTTTGTGACACGTCCACCGAGTGTACTAACGTTGCTCCTGCTTTGAGTGCATAGACTGAAAATCCCCCTGAGTAACAGAAGGAGTTTAAGACTTTTTTACCTTTCGAGAATTTCGCTAACAACGAACGGTTATCACGTTGGTCAAGGAAGAAACCCGTTTTTTGTCCTGTTTGCCAGTTAATCATGAAAATATGACCATTTTCTTTGACTGCGTGAGGTACTTCGCACGTTCCGAAAAGGTAGCCATTTTGCATAGTCGCAGCATACTGAGGCGGTAAGGTTTCTGCACTTTTATCATAAACCGCAATTAATTCTTCGCCAAATACTTGTTGAATCGCTAAAGAAATCTTTTCACGTTCTAAGTGCATTCCGATGCTATGTGCCTGAAAAACAGCTACGCCAGCATAATAATCAACAATCAAACCAGGGCAACCGTCGCCTTCCCCATGAATCAAGCGATAACAATTGGTATCTTGCAAAGCAATTACCTGACGAACGTTATAGGCTTTTTGAATTTTGTCTAACCAAAAATCTGCATCACTTTCAATGCGTTCAAAAGCAAAAACTTTTACGGCAATACTGCCTTCGTGAAAATGTCCTGTAGCAAGGTAATTACCATCCATATCCACTACTTCTACGACCTCTCCATCTTTTGGACTACCAAAAATTTTGGCAATTGCTCCCGAAAATACCCACGGGTGAAAACGCTTTACAGGTTCTTCTTTTCCCGCTCTAAGCATAACCGTAGCCACCTCAAATTGGCTTTCTGCCAACGCTACATTAGCTGCGACTGCATGACTTTTAGGGCCACCCCCACCCTTTTTCTTTCTAAAATCGTTATTTCTTCTATATTGATTACTCATTATTGCGATTTACTAATGTGTTTCTTATAAATGTGCGTCTCGAAAGACAGAATCACAAAGGTACGTAGATTAAACTTTTTGACCGCATAAGTAGTAATGCAAAATTCTGAATTTTAACTTTTGGATTTAATAGCGTTGTTATCAGCTTTTTATACAAAACTTCTTGGAACGAAACCTTATAGGTTTTGAAAACCTATAAGGTTTTT
>JBMLRK010000490.1:0-20742 GCA_049241065.1 Spirosomataceae bacterium | reverse complement strand
GAGAAGCGTTTTTTGAAGTAGCGAAAAATGCCAATCAGCCCTTTTTTGTATATGCTAATGAAATGGTTGCGAAGGTTTTAGGGACAAGTTTTACCATTAAGGCTTTTGCCAAAGACAAAGACGTTCAAGTAATTGTTAAAACGGGTAAAGTGGCGGTATTCAGCCAAAAAGATGGTCAATTTACCGAGAAAGCAACTCAAAAAGCACTCACAGGCTTAGTGATACTACCCAATCAACAGTTAATTTATAAACGTCCAGAAGGGGCATTTACGAAAACAATTGTAGCGGAAGCTACCTTGAGTCAACTACCAGCCATTCAGACTCAAAACTTTGTCTTCAAGCATGCGTCTCTGGAAGAAGTATTCAATACCCTCGAACGCTCCTACCCTATCAAGATTGTCTATGACCCAGCGTTAATGGCATCTTGTGAGCTGAATGCCACCTTAGGCGACGAACCTCTGATGGAAAAAATAGCCCTCATCTGCAAGGTTATTGAAGCTAGTTATGAGGTGAAAGATGAGCAGATTATCATTCACGGGAAAGGCTGTAACTAGTAATGATGAATGCGTAATGATTAATTAGTGCTAAACGAATGATTCCAATAGGTTCTTAATTTTAAACACTGATTTAGCGAATTATCCAATGAACATATCCTGTAAATCGCCTCCGCAGTAAAGAGGCATCTAATAAAGTAAAAAAGTCGATGATGCTACCAACATCATCGACCGTACTATCCCAAAAGTTCTCAGGCTTTTCTCCATCAATTATATTGATGACAGGGATTCTTTTTTTGTCAGTTTAAAACCAACAATCCAAAATTATGTCAAAAACCCGACAATTCACTAAGATTCCGATCAAGATTATGCGAATCTCCTTAGCTCAACTCTTCATTTCCATTTTGTGCATCTCGTTTGCCAATGCTGGAAATGTAAACGCACAAGAAATACTTGGGCGTAAAGTTAGTTTAACTGCTTATAATCAAGAGGTTGAAAAAATCCTCGAACAAATTGAAGCGACGGCGAATGTGAAATTCATGTACAGCCCTCAATTGATTTCGGCTAGTAGAAAAACCAGTATTTCTGCCAAACAAGAAAAACTATCGGTCTTGTTGGACGACTTACTACGTCCTTTAAAAATCAATTATGAAGTGGTGGATAGCAAGATTTTGCTTAACAGAGCTTCAACTACCAATATAGACGCTCAAGTAATTGAGCAAACCATCAAAGGAAAAATTACCGATGCCGAAAAAGGTGAAGGCATTCCTGGGGCAAGTATCGCTATCAAAGGAACATCGAAAGGAACGGTTTCTGACGAAAATGGTAATTATACCTTAACAGTACCCAACGAAAAAGCCGTTTTGGTCATTACATCGGTGGGCTACAGCCGTGAAGAGGTTTTAGTGGGCAATCGTTTTACGGTAAATATTAGCCTAAATCCAGACACCAAAAACCTAAACGAAGTGGTGGTTGTGGGTTATGGTACACAAAAAGTAACAACCGTATCAGGAGCTATTTCTACCGTAAAAGGAAGCGATATTGAGAAATTAAAACCTGTTAGAGCAGAAGATGCCCTACAAGGAAGAGCCTCTGGAGTAACAGTCATTTCAAGTGGTTCGCCAGGTTCAAAACCAACGGTCTTGATTCGTGGGATTCCTTCCTTCTCTGGAACTGACCCTGTCGTAATTATCGACGGTGTACCACAAACCTTGAACGATTTCAACTCGATTAATGCCTCAGACATTGAGTCCATGAACGTTTTGAAAGATGCGGCAACAACGGCTATTTATGGCGTAAAAGGCGGTAATGGCGTTATTGTAGTTACAACCAAAAGCGGTAGCAAAAATCAAAAAGCAGAGGTTTCATTTAGTAGCAATTATGGCGTACAACAGGTAATGCGTACCATCGGTGTATTAAATGCAAGTGAATACGGTGCTATGCTAAACGAAGGAAGTACGGTTTCGGGTGGAGGTCTTATTTTCAAAGACTTATCAACCTTGGGCGTTGGTACAGACTGGCAAAAACAGGTTTTCAAAAATGCCGCTTTGCAATCGCATAACGTATCAGTAAGAGGTGGTAGCGACAAAGTGCAATATTTTGTTTCGGGAGGCTATACAGGACAAGATGGTATTGTTGGCGGTGGCGATCATTCCAACTTTAACCGTATGAACATGACGACGAACTTAACCTTCCAAATTTCGCCTAAAGTGAAGTTCTTAGCCAACACAAGCTATGTGAATATCAAAAGCATGGGCGTACAAGAAAACTCGTTTAACTCGGTTATTGGTAGTGCGTTGAACTTCGATCCGACAGTTTCGGTACTCAATACCGTACCGAATACCGTAGGTAAATATGGTTTCAGTAATTTGTTGTTATCGGAGATTTTTAACCCTTTGACAAAACTTGACAACAACTATAATGAAAACAATGGGAATAAGTTTTACGGTAAATTAGAATTACAATATGAAGTAATCAAAAACCTAACGCTTGCTTCTCGATTTGGTTATACCAACTGGAATAATACCTTCAAATCGTTTACGCCCTTGGCTTTTTATGGTCCATTGAACGTAGAAAACTCAATGAATGCCGATGGTTCAACGGTCTTGGGCAGACATAACAGCGTTTATGAAGCCAAAAACACCGACAATACCTACACATTTGAAGCCTTTGGAACGTATAATTTCAAAATCAATGAGTCGCACAATTTTGAAACGGTCTTAGGTTTATCTTTCGCCAAAATCGCAGGAGATGCTATCAACGGTTCACGTCAAGATGTTCCTTTTAACTCATGGGATTTTGCCGATTTGACGAGTGCTACAGGCGTGAATACCGCTACAAATACTAACGCCATTACGATGGGGAATAGTCAATATTTCAGAAAAAATCAATCGTATTTTGGTAGAGTAAATTATGATTACAAAGATACCTACTTGGCTTCGTTCTCGGCTCGTCGTGACGGTTCTTATGCCTTTGGTACAGATAACAAATTTGCTAATTTCTATGCAGGTTCATTGGGTTGGGTAATTTCAAACGAAAAATTCTTCCCGACAGGCATTCTTGATTACTTAAAAATCAGAGGAAGTTACGGTTCTATCGGTAACGAAAACGTAAGTCCACAATATGTGAGCATCATCACTGGTGGCTCAAGTTATGCAGGAGATGCCAACAGTAATGGTTATACCTTTGGTAATACTTTCGTATCAGGTTCAACGGTAGGTTCGTACTCTAACACCACACTTCGTTGGGAAAAACAAATCCAAAGTAACGTAGGTTTTGATACTCGTTTTGGTCAAAATAAATGGTCATTATCAGCCGACTACTTCGACAAATCGGTAGATGGTTTATTGTTCACGCCTTCCATTTCTTTGTATTTGGGTACGGCGGGAGCTCCAACGGCCAACATTGGTTCAACCAAAAGCAGTGGTATTGACTTGAACTTAGGTTACACGGATACTTTTGGGAAAGACCTAAAACTGAATACGAATGTAACTTTTACTACGTCTAAAAACATGGTAACCGCTACCAACTCAGACGGTACAGCGATTATTCCTGGCGGGTATTATTTTAACGGACAATCACAAAGTGCTACTCGTTTCCAACAAGGCTATGCACCAGGGTATTTCTATGGTTTCAAAACGAACGGTTTATTCCAAAACGCTGCTCAAATTGCAGAAGCACCAACGCAAACAGGAGCTGTTCCAGGAGATATTCGCTTTGTAGATACCAATGGCGACGGAAAAATTACCGATTTAGATAAAACTGAAATTGGAAATCCATTCCCAGACTTTACGATGGGTTGGAACTTGGGCTTAACCTTCCGTAACCTTGATTTCTCAATGTTTACGTATGCTTCTATCGGCAATGACATTTATAGAGCTTACGAACGTAACGCTATCTATTCTAACAAGTTAAGAACGGTATTGGGCAGATGGACAGGCGAAGGTTCTACCAACGATGCCAACATGCCTCGCTTCACTTTTGTAGATGCCAACAGCAACATTCGTGTATCTGACCGCTATGTAGAAGATGGTTCTTTCGTAAAAATCAAAAATATCCAAGTGGGTTATACCCTGCCAAAATCAAAAGTATTCAGCAAGGTACGTGTGTATGCTCAAATAAGAAATGCGTTCACGTTCACGAAATATACAGGTTATGACCCTGAAATTTCGGGAGGTGTATTAGACACAGGCGTTGACCGTGGAGCTTATCCACAAGCAAGAACATGGTCTTTAGGACTTGATTTGAAATTCTAATCGACCAAGGTTTTACTCATTTTATTAATTCATTAGCGTTGAGAAAATCATTTCGCTAATCAAAAAAGAAATACCATGAAAAACATACATATACTTGGCTGTTTTCTCCTTACCATTCTTGCTAGTAGTTGTAGCAACTGGGTAGATTACAGTCCTAAAGACGACTATAAAGTAACCGACCAAGATTACTTAAAATCAGCTGCCGACTATCAAAGCATGGGCGTAAGTGTCTATACTCCAATCCAGTGGCTCAATCAGGTTGTTCCCATTGGCGACATCGCTTCGGACAATTCCGTGGCAGGAGGCGAAAATGCCTCAGACGTGTTAGACTTTCAAAACATGGACGACTTCACGCTAAACGCCCAGAATGGTACGTTAGCAGAAATCTGGAAATCTAGCTACGAAGGCATCAACCGTGCCAACTATTTATTCCAATATAAAGACAAAAACCCAGCGGGTGAAGTAATCGCTTTTGCCGAAAAAGAAAGCCTTTATGGCGAAGTCGCTTTCTTGAGAGCTTACTACTATTTTACCTTGGTGAAAGTATTTGGAAGCGTGCCTTTATTTACGGATAGAAAACTAGGAATTGCCGATTCAAAAACCTTGAAACAAGCTCCTAAAGCAGATGTTTATGCTCAAATTGAGAAAGATTTAACTGCTGCCATTGCAGCATTGCCAAGCACTGACCCTAAAAATGGACGTATCACTAAATACGCTGCTCAGGCGCTTTTGGGAAAAGTTTATTTATACCAAAACAAATTTGACGCTGCGGTTTCTGTCTTGAAAAACGTCATTGACGGCCCTTTTAGTTTGGTAAATAACTTTGGCGATATTTTCTTACAGTCAGGCGAAAATGGAACTGAAGCCGTTTTTGAAATCCAATACTCAAATGCTTCTCCGTATTACAACTGGGGTGGCACTACCAGAGGACAAGGAAATTATGCGGTGCAACAATGTGGTATCAGAGGCTTAACGGGTTCTAGTCCGTATGCGGCTGGATGGAGTACTAACTTACCAACACAAGACTTGGCAAATGCCTACCAAGCAGGCGACAAACGTAAAGACGTAACTTGCTTAGACATTGAAGCCTACAAAAATGCAAACCCAAGTTTTGGCATTACGTATCAGGTTGCTCCTTACAAAAACACAGGCTTGTACAATCAAAAATACTTACCTCGCAAAGGAGAAACAAGTGGACAAATAGAATTAAACTACCTGAATAACCAACGTATTATCCGTTTAGCAGAAGTCTATTTGATGTATGCTGAAGCGAATAATCGCAAAAGTACGCCTGACGATGCTACGGCTCAACAATACCTCAATAAAGTGCGTCAACGTGCTTTTGGCGATAGCAATCACGGAATTATTGCCACTGGAAATACCCTAAAAGAAGCTATCTGGACGGAAAGAAGATTGGAGCTAGGCATGGAAGGCGACCGCTTTTTTGACTTAGTAAGAACAGGACAAGCGGCAACAAAACTGAAAGGATTTATTGCAGGGAAAAACGAAGTATTCCCTATTCCGCAAACGGAAATTGAGGTTTCGGGCTTAACACAAAACGCAGGTTATTAATCATTTCAATCCTAGATTTCAGATGAAGATATTCAATTATATATTACTCATTGTGGCCTTGGCTACGGTGACAGCCTGTAATGAAAAATTGTTCGACGATATTTCATTCATTGACTCGGCTGCTGCTCCAGATAAATTAGCAGCCTTGTTTGACATCACTCAAGACAATACGGGCTTGGTAACGATTACACCTAACGGCGAAGGAGCTGTTTCGTTCATCGTTGATTATGGTGACGGAACCACCACAACTGCCAACGTAACGGCTGGTGGGAGTACGCAACATAAATATGCAGAAGGAACGTACAATGTTAAAATTACGGGGATAAGTGTTACGGGAAAAAAGACGGAAAGTACAAAACCCTTAACGGTGTCCTTCAAAGCTCCAGAAAACGTTGAAATGACTGCAACGATTGACCCTGCGAATATTTTCAAAGTAAATGTGACAGCAAAGGGTACGTATGAAACCTTGTTTAAGGTCTATTATGGCGATGTGGCAAACGAAGTTCCTCAAGGATTCTTGGAAGGTGAAACGGTAAGTCATACCTATACCAAAGTGGGAACTTATACCGTAAAAGTTGTAGCCCTAAGCGGTGGAAAAGCAAGTACGGAAGTATCGAAAACAGTGACGATTGTTAACCCTGTTTTATTACCCCTTGATTTTGAAACGGCTGGACAGACTTATACCTTCACGAATTTTGATGGGGGAAATGTTAGCGTGATTGATAACCCGAAAAGCGGTGGCATCAACACCTCTAGCAAAGTGGGTAAAATGGTTAAATTCCCTGGGCAACCATGGGGAGGTAGCTTGATTACCTTAGGCGGTTCTATTGATTTTTCTACCAATAAAGTATTCTCAATGAAGGTGTTCTCTCCACGAGTGGGAGCTAAAGTCTTGTTGAAAGTAGAAAATAAAAGCGACGGCAGTATCAGTTTCGAGAAAGAAATGACAACTACCAAAGCCAATGCGTGGGAAGAGTTACTGTTCGATTATAGTGCAATTAACACGGCTAAAACCTACCAAAACATTGTCTTGATTTTTGACAATGGAACGCAGGGAGACGGTTCAACTAATTACACCTTCTATTTTGACGACCTTAAATTGGTTAGTGCTATTGCACCTATCAATTTACCTGTTACGTTCGACGAAGCAAATGTGGATTATACCGTAACCGATTTCGGAAATAACAGCACGGTTAATGGCGTTGACCCAACTAATAGTAGCAATAAAGTAAAAGTAACGACCAAAGTTTCGGGTGCAGAAACATGGGCAGGAACGACTATCGGAACAGCCTCTGGTTTTGCTTCGCCTATTAAATTATCTGCTTCTGCCACTCGTATGTCGGTACGTGTGTATGCTCCTGCGGCAGGTATCAAAATACGTCTGAAATTAGAAGACCATACCAATGGCAATAAATCCGTAGAGACAGATGCCGTAACTACAGTCGCTAAAGCATGGGAAACCTTAGTCTTCGACTTTAGCAATCCCGTGGCTGGAACAGCAGCCTTAAACTTGGCGTACACTTACGACAAAGCTTCTATTTTCTTTGGTTTCGGTAACGCTGGAACAGGCAAAGTATTCTATTGGGACGATGTAAAAATGGCAGCAGCACCCGTAAGCAATAGCCTTGGTATTCCTTTAGATTTTGAGTCATCTACCTTAAAATATACTTTCAACGATTTTGATGGTGGTGCCGTAACAGTCATTGCAAATCCACAGTCGGGTAGTATTAACACGTCTGCAAAAGTGGCTAAAATGGTTAAAAATGCGGGACAACCATGGGGAGGAAGTTTTATTACCTTAGATAATCCAATTGATTTTACGAGCAAGAAAACCTTTAAAATGAAAGTTTTCTCGCCAAGAGTTGGGGCTAAAGTGTTGTTGAAAGTAGAAAACTTAACCGACGGAGGAATCAGCTTTGAAAAAGAAGTTAGCACGACAAAAGCCAACGCTTGGGAAGAATTAAGCTTCGATTATAGCACGATTAACACCGCTAAATCGTATCAGAAAATTGTACTCATTTTTGATAACGGTACTCCTGGAAATGGCTCAGCAAATTTCACGTATTTATTCGACGATATTTCGCTTAATTAAGCTCGAAAACCTATAAGGTTTTTGAAACCTTATAGGTTTAATTTAAACAATCCATTGATACTTAACATCTGGAAATCATGTTCAAAAATATAGCATCTGTTTTCATTATTTTTCTTGCTACGGCAATCGCCTTCAGTGCTTGCAAACAGCCTGAATACAGTTTTGGCTCGCTTGTAGCTCCGTCTAATCTTAACCTTAGCACTGCGGTTGTTGGGGTAGATACGAAAAACCCTTACGGTAATGGTACAGGAAACGTGGTAATTACGACTACAGCCAACAACGCCCTGACCTATAAAGTAGATTTTGGCGATGGCACTACACAGGTTGTTCCTTCTGGAAAAATCACGTATAAATACACCAAGCCAGGTACAACAGACTATACCGTTACAGTAAGTGCAGTCGGAACAGGTGGAGCAATTTCTACGATTAGTACCAAAGTGAAGGTATTCGTAGCCTTTGAAGTACCCACTGATATTTTGACTTACCTAACAGGGAATAGTTCAAAAGTTTGGGTAACAGACAAAGATGCCATCGGACACGTGGGCGTTGGGCCGGCGGATAGCTTCTCTCCTATTTGGTATGCCGCAGACCCTAACACAAGACCTGCTTGTTTGTATGACGACGAAATCACTTTTACCAAAGATGCAAACAACAACGTAACCATCAACGTGGACAACAAAGGGCAAACCTCAATGATTGGTGCTGCCACTGCTTTTTATGGTTTAAATGGTCCTGATAATTGCTACGATTTCAGTACGGGTGGTACAAAAGGGATTACCTTCTCAGGAGCTACCTCTGCTTCGACAGCAGCCAATTCGACTCGTGTTCAGTTTACAGTTCCGGGCAATGGTATCGTCAATTTCGGAACGGGTGGAAATACGTACGAAATATTAGCTCTTTCTGCTAATGGCATCACCCTTCGCAACATCGGAGCAGATGGTAATGCGTGGTTTATGAAATTGAAACCGAAAGGAACAACCGTTCCACAAACAGAAAAGAAATTATTCTGGGCAGAAGAATTTGACAAAGATGGCGCACCAAATTCAGCGATATGGAACTATGACTTAGGTAATGGCGACAATGGCTGGGGAAATTCGGAGAAGCAATACTATACAAGCCGTCCAGAAAACGTAATTGTAAAGGATGGTATTTTGAAAATTACGGCTAAAAAAGAAAGCTATAATGGCTTTGGTTATACCTCGACTAGAATGTTAACAGCTAATAAGTTTTCATTCACGTATGGGCGTGTAGATATTCGTGCGAAACTCCCTACTGGCGGAGGTATATGGCCTGCATTGTGGATGTTGGGAAGCAACATCAGTACAGTGGGTTGGCCTGCTTGTGGAGAAATCGACATCATGGAATGGAAAGGCAACGAGCCTAACAAACTTTATGGAACGATGCACCATCCGAACCATGCTGGTGGAAATGCCGACGGTGGTACAACAACTATTACGAATGCGTCAAGCGAATTCCATGTCTATTCAGTAGATTGGTCTGCGACAAGTATCAAGATGTATCTGGATGGCAACTTGTATTATACCTTTGCCAATAACAGTTCCTTACCTTTTAATAAAGATTTCTTCCTGATTTTGAATGTCGCAATGGGCGGCACATTTGGCGGAAACATCGACCCGACTTTCACTTCGTCAAGCATGGAGGTTGATTACATCAGAGTTTACCAGTAATCAACCAAAAAATCCAACCCCAAGGACAGGCTTATCTGAGAGTCTGTCCTTTTTTTATGTACCAGCAAACTAAGATACTCTTCAACTAACAAGTATATTTCAGCATCAGGTTTTGATGTTAGTTTCAGGTACGGACATTTACCTTAAATAGATGTAAGACTAAAATACATTTTACACAAAAACGCCCAAGTGATTTTCACCTGAGCGTTTGATCTTAACAAATCCGATAATATATTTTCTTTACTTAACGCAAGTGTATTTCTTGGTAGAAGTGATTTTATGCGTTTCTAAATCATAAGACAGTTCTTCGGTATAGCCACTTACTTCTAAGTCTGGGTTCGAGCATGGACTTAAGTTAAGCGATTTCACAGCAGCATCATCCATTAACTGACTATATATCAACTTATTATCTGCCATTTTTACATCTCCAAATATTCCATCAATTGTGACTAGCATTTTGTTTTGTATCCAATCGTATATAGCGAGAGAACGGACATTCCCCGTACCTATATCCAAAAACAAATAATTACCCGATTTACCATAAAAGTACTGAGCATCATCATCTGAAATAACATGCTGTTTCGCATTATTGTAAGCAACAACGATGGCATCACCAAGACCATCTTGATTGGGTTTTGTAAAAATAGTACAGTTCTGATACGTAATTTCACAAGAGTCCTGACAAACTACTTTTTGGGGAGTTTCTGAGCCTACAATAAGTTGGTTTTCTAACCCTACAGAGGTTGGATCTTCCATTACTTTAACAGTCGAAATCTCAACACTTTTTTGTGAAGATTTTTCTTGACAGCTCATCATTTGGAAGGCTATCATACAGCTGATTAGATATATCGGTTTTCTCATGACTATTTAGAAGGTTCTCGGTATAACGATTTGCGTTCTACAACTTCACTTTCCTGATTTTCAGCATTCAGTGTTGTCACTGTATATACATAAATAATGCCATTTTTTACCTGTTTATCTTCATAACTGAAGTTCCCATTAGGAAGCTTGGCAAGCAGTTTAAACTCAGGTTCTGTAGGCAATTTGCGGTACACTTTATAGCCCGTCACCTCTTCGGTTTCTACAGAAGGCCACGATACTTGGATAGACTTGGATAAATTGATTAGTTTGATGTCGCTAATATTCATCAATTCGTTTCGTACAAGTTCGGCACTTACGGTCACTGCTGGCGAGAATTCAGCAGTATCTCCCCTTAGCGTAACCGAGGCGATTCGATAGAGGTATTCCTTTCCTCGTTCAAAACTTGCATCAATATAGTTTGCATCTGTTATAATACCTTGGTGAATTGTTTTGAAAGTAGCATCTCCCTTTTTCTTTCTTTCAAGTATGTATCCTTGAATAAAATCATCGTTAAGTTTAACATCATTCCAACTTAATACAGCCTGATTATTTAGGATTTCATAACTCAATAAAGGCGGAGACTGTACCTCCTCTTTTTTGACAGGTACATACGACACATAAGGAGCATAAGCACTGGTATCTTGTGTGACATTCATGGCCATAACACTATAATAATAGGTTAAGCGAGCCGAAAGATAATCGGTACTATCAATATACTGTTGTGTTTTAACAGCTGAACGAATAGGTTTCATTTTTTGAGGACTAGTCCCTCGATAGACGATATAACTAAAAATTGCTTTTTCGTCGGCTACTTCCCATGATAACTTAGCAAATTTCCCTTCCGAAACCACTTTCAAATTAAAAGGGGGCGTTGGTCTGGTAAATTTAGCACAGGTAATCGCTACAGAAGCACCAACATCTTGTTTCAGTTCTTGAAATTCGATGAATACAGGTCTTACATAGTAGGTAAACAATTGTCCCGCAGGATATACCTCTGTATCTATAAATTGGCTGGCTGTTGTAGGTAAAATTTGGATTACCTTAGCAGGATCTCCCCCTATACTTTTAGCAATTTCAACGCCTGCATAATAGGGCTTATTCGCTAATTTTCTCCATTTTAAAATAATCGAATTAGCACTATCTTTCGCACTTACACCATAAATAAGCTCTATACTTCCATTATGAGCAATCACTCCACGAGCAATTTTAGTGGTATCTCCTTGATTATAAACGTAATCTTCTGGAATTAGTATAGCTTCAACGAGGTCATCTAACTTCCCTATAACCCTAGCTGAAATCCGTCTATTACCAAGAGAATCAGTATCTGCTATCTTCTTTTCTAAAAAACGCCAACTTAGGTTTCCATTGGTACGATAATAAACTAGAAAATGCGTATTAAAATCATCTATCGAATTAGTATTTAATACCTTGGGATTGTTAAGATAAATAGCTTTGATTTGGCTATAAGACTTCTCATCTGCTTTCTTAGCAGTATTTTCTGGTATATAGCCAAATACTTCATTGAGCTGACTTCCAACCCTGGTTTGCTCAAGGGCATTATCTTCTAACGTTGGAAAGTTCAATTTCCATTCAAAAGTAACAGATGAGTCTGCTCCTGCCACTTTTGACAATTGCGATTTTATCTCTTTCAATAAAGGGTTTTGGGGATAAGAAAATACGCCTATTTCTTGCACTAATGTTTCAGGCTGTTCCTCTTTTTTTTCATAGATACTATATCTATAAAGTTCATTTTTCTGGGCTGTTTTATCCAAAAAAGCAAAACCAAACGCTTGCAAAAACTCAATCTTTAATTCGCCAAACAAGGCAAGATCTTTATAGGCAGGATGACTATTAAAATAAGCCATTGTTTGTGACGGGCTGGTAAATTTTTTCATTTTGTCAAATTCACTTGCTTCTCTTATCCCTACCAATGCCTGAAACTCCTGATAGGTCTTTATCATCTGCAACTGTCCAATCGTCTTAATGCCTTCTTCATTCAATTTTTGACGTTTGATGATATATTTAGCATCACCTATCTTTTTGGATGCTAAGAACTCAGCATTTAAGCGAAGATACACCCCTTTAGGCGAAGACAATGCAACAACTTGCTGCTCTTGAGCTACCACCCATTTAGATAATAAAACAAAGAATAATACGTATGAAAAGATTCTCATAAATTCGTTTTTTAATGGTATATACGGTATTTCTTATGGTCACTTGTAAAGTTAAAAATAACTTCACAAGTGACTACTAATACTCTTATTTTCCTTTTGTCAGTGTTGACCAAACAATATCTTTAACTCGATACACAGCGTTATTGATATTACCTGGATTTAAACGTTCTAAGGACTTATACAAGACTAAATTACCGTCGTTTTGCATCATTAATACTGTCTCTGCTCCTGATTTCCCATAGGTTTCAGATGACCATGCTGGAATTCCTCCTTTGATATAAGCAACAACATTTCCATCCTTTTGTACTTTGAAGGCATCTACGTCTTTCCCATAGGTTCCTGTTGTCCATATCGCTAATGCTCCTTTGTAAAGCACTACGTTACCATCAGACTGTAGGGTCACTTTATAAGTACCATTGAGTGACGTAATAGATTGATTTGGCCTTAGCATATTTTCTGCTCTAATGGCGGACGTGTTGATTTCATTCTCTGTAAACAAATCATTTGTCCCCGACGACCAAATGGCTTCTTTTCCATTTTTGTAAAGTACTAAATTACCGTCATCCTGAATAACCATTACTGTTGTGGCATCACCTTTTCCATTAGTACTAGAAGCCCACTGAGGATTACCACCTTGCCCATATACTACCAAGTTACCATCTTCCTGTAATCGTAAGGCATCACCTGATGTATTAGCCTGCCATATTAAGGTATTATTTTTAGTGATTACTAGATTACCACTTTCATTCAGTGTGACTTTATAGATGCCATTGGCCGATGTTCTTGACTCGCCACGTTTCAACGCTCTATCAGAAACAATAGATGAACCTGCAGGATACGGATTTTCTCTATCTTTCTTTACCTTGCCACCTATAGTGCTTGAAGACCAAATAGGTTCAGAAATTCTATATATAGAAACACTGCTTGGCTTTGACTCCTCCAATGTTTTATAGAGCACTACATCACCGTCATCTTGCATCATCAATGCTGTTCGATTATTTCCTTTTCCATTGGTTACAGTGGCCCAAACAGGCACTCCATCTTTTGAATACGCTACTAAATTACCATCGTTTTGTACTTTAAAAACATCCGTTCCTTTTCCAGCTGTACCTATAGACCAGATTTCATTTTTTGCTTTCCGAAGGACTACATTGCCATCACTCTCAAAGATTAACTTATAGGTATCATTAGGTGATGTTAGTGACTGATTATGACGTAATACTTTTTCGTTTTTCAAAATGGATTTCTCTACTTCCACTTCTGATAATACATTATTTGTATTAGAGCTCCAAAGTGCTTCTTTTCCATTTTTATAAAGTACTAAGTTACCGTCGTCTTGGATAGTTAAAATTGTAGTACGATCCCCTTTGCCTTCAGTATCAGAAGACCATATCCTATTCCATTTACTATCATAAGCAACCAAGTTTCCATTCTTTTCTACTTTTAGAACTTCAACTCCTTTACCACCCGTTTGAGTGTCCCAAATCTTAGCTCCTTTTTTCGTTAATATAATATTACCATCCTGAGTAAGTGATAATTTATAAATACGATTAGGTGAATTTTTCGACTGATTAAGCTTTAATAAGCTTTTTGCTTCAAGCGAAGATTCAGGTAAAAATGGATTTTCAATTGTTTTTGGAGCAATACGTCCACTTTTATTTGAATTCCAAATTGGGTTTTTAAAACGATATAGCGTTACATTACCTGGTCGTAAAGATTCATATTCACCATACAGTACAAGGTTTCCATCATCTTGTAAGAATAGCACTGATTTACTCCCTCCTTTTCCGTGTGTTGAAGATGCCCATTCTGGTTTTCCATCCTGAAGATATACAACCACATTTCCATCATTTTGTATTTTAAACATGCTCACATTCTTGTCATCGGTATCTGTTGCCCACACAATTTTACTGATATAATTACGAAGCGTTACATTTCCATCCGACTCAAGTGTCAGTTTGTAGTCCCCATTTGCGGAAACAAGTGACTCATTCGTACTTAGCGTTTTTTCTGCCTGAAGAATTGATTTTTTAACTTCTTCTTCTGCAAATACGTTCGCAGTACCCGAACTCCACATCTGTGCTTGCTTCTCGTCATGCAACACCATATTTCCATCGTCTTGCACCACCAAAACAGGAGAGGTTCTTATTATTCCAGCTTTCAAAAAGAGTTGTGCTTGGTTGCTTAGGCTTGTATTAGAAGACCATTTCATCACGCCATTTGCATAAGCTACTAAATTACCATCTTTCTGTAATTTAAGAACATTTACACCCGTCGTGTTAGTTTCCCAAATCTTAATACCCTCTTTTGTAAGTACTACATTACCAACATCTTGTAATGTCAACTTATAGATTCCATTAGGCGATGTTCTTGATTCATTTACACTTAATTCACTATCCGTTACGAGCGATGCAACTGCTGGGAATGTATTTGCTTTTTCATTCTTAGAAGTTCCGCCATCTGTTCCGCTACCCCAAATAGCATCCTTGCCTCGGTAAACCTTAACATATCCCGGAGTAATTTCATCCAACGACTTATAAAGCACCAAGTTGCCATCATTCTGCATTAATAAAACGGTAGTGTTATTTCCTTTGCCATTTGTTTTAGAATCCCATTTAGGTACTCCGCCTCTAGCGTAAGCTACTAAATTTCCATCATTCTGTACTTTAAAGGCATCAATATCCGCACCACCTGTTTCAGTAGCCCAAATTACTTTTCCATTCTCTCTGCGGAGTGTTACATTTCCATCAGTGTCAATTGCTACTTTATATTTATCATTGCTAGAAGTCAGCAATTGACCAGGTCTCAACATATTCTCTGCTTTAATTAACGATTTACTGGTAACTTCAGCTTCTGTGAATATGTTTGATGTACCTGACGACCAAATAGAATTCTCTCCATCTTTGTAAAGCACCAAGTTACCATCATCTTGCATGACCAATACTGTTCTATCACCACTTTGGCCATTTGTTTGAGAAGACCATTTAGCTGCTCCGCCTTTAGCGTAAGCTACTAAATTTCCATCATTCTGTACTTTAAAGGCATCTACTCCTGTGGTACGAGTTTCCCAGATTTTAGTGCCATCTTTTGTAATCACTACATTGCCATCCTCTTTCTGAAGGGTTAATTTATAAATCCCATTAGGTGACACTTTCGATTCGCCAGGTGCTAATGATGACTCAGCTGTAATCGAACTACCTTCTGAGAAACGATTTCCACCCGACTGTGTACCTGGCATATTTCCTCCCAATTGGACACGCCATCCTCTCGCTTCTGGTACCCCTTTTTCTTGATAATATACTCCCATTTGTCCTTCAAGACAAATCTTAGCAAATCTACTTCTAGTACCACATGGATACGGCACATCAATACGTGCCCAACATCTCCATGATGTACCATTACAGCAGGTTATACATTTAGAACACCACGTTATCCCTGTGATGCTATAATCGTTACAAGCTTCATTGGCATAATTACCCGCTCCAATTTCTAATTTAGCATTAGCAGAAGCTCTAAAGTTCCAGCCTAATTCATTGGTTCGTCCACCACCTAATTCCAAATCTAAATCTAGCTTACCTCCCATGTTAAAAGCTAAGATAGAAGCTTTAGCTTCTGCTTCCAATTTCAAAGAAGAGGTAATCATAAAGTTACCATTGGAAAAATTAACGCCTGCATGAAGTCTTCCTTTAGCATTAATTTCCGAACTGTATTTAACTAAATCAATACCAAAGGCACTTAGTCCACCATTTTTTGTAGATTGATAAGCGACATCTACACCTAAATAGATGGCGGAGATAGTACGATTATCGTTTTGGTATAAGTATTTTGGCAATCCTTTAACATAATTACCTAACTCTTTCGGAGCGGCACCATCCTGCGTATCACACATAATACCAAGTACTGCGATTCCGTTGACATTCATTCCTAAAATATCTGCCCTTACAGTTGCCCCCAAGAAAAACCCTGCTGACTTTGAGATAAATGCGAGCCCATCGACTTTTACTTTTTTATCCGAAACCTTAATTTCGCAATCAATCTTACAGACAACCATTACTCGGCACATATCAATATCTGCCGTGACATCGCAGATTTTCTCTTCTTTTTCGTTTCTCGCCACTATGATTCCAGACCATACTTCCATTGACCCTCTTATCACAATAGGAACTCCCGAAGAGCATTCCGCTTTTCCATCATATTCAACTGCCAGTCTAATTTTTTTGTACCTTGTTACTTTTTCTGGCACTCCAGTAGTACGTGCGTCACCTAACAAGAATACTGCGAACTTCTTATCTGCCGTATTAAGGTCAAAGCCACCACCTAAGGCTGTCCATGTAATAGGTCCCATTGGTAAACCTGTTGGTCCTAATGCCACTTTTAAGGCAGCCCCCAACTCTATACCTGTTCCATTTCCTTTTTCGTCAAAAAGTTTATAAAACTTAAGAGACATAGCCGTTTTCATTGTTGCCCCTTCAAATGTACCCTCTCCTTCTGCTCCAATTTTTTTACCTGATGTACCTATTTTAACTTTAGCATAAGCTCTAAAAGAAGGAGCATCCACTTTAAGCATGAACTCATTCATTTTAAAAACAATACCTTTGCCATCAAAATCACCGACATAAAACGAGGCATCCGAATCAATATTTACTGATTTGGTTTCTACTTCTACCCCACCAGCAAAACCCATAGCCCAGGCCGTTGTAAGTGGATTATCCAACGTGACCTTGTCTTCAATCGCCTTCACACTCAGATTATCAATAGCAGCCCCTTCTTTCGTTTTCTGACTAGCTTCAGAAGTTGCTCCAATACGTTTACCTTCTTTATCAATGTATGTATTGGCATCGTTGAATTTGACAGACGAATTCAGTTTTTTCATTTCGTCTTCACTCATTTTGAGTAAATCCTGTATTTCGCTTTCTTTTACAGGCGATGCAGGCTGCGTTTCGGTTGCAGCAACTCCTTTTGCAAATACAATACGACGTATTTTGATGGCTACAGGACCAAAACTCAATGCGTCAGGACTTGGTGCTGCCGAAACAATAAACTTACCCGTTGTTGACCACTTGAAAAGCTGAACCTCAATAGGAAACACCCTATCAATCAACCCTTTAGTTTCTCTACTTTTGGTATCTACTTCTCTCTGCTGCCCATTTTCTACAGCCACTCTTGCATCTGTATCTTTCTTTTCAGCTTCTACTTTAGCTTTCTTAGCTTCATCACTTTTATCTTGAGCAGCTTTAGCTGCTTTCGCTAATTCATCCTTTTTTTCTGCCTCCGCTTTAGCCAGTGCAGCCCTATCACTTTCAACCTGATTTTTTAGTTTTTCTAATGCTGTACGTTTCTCTTCCAACGCTTTTTTCAAGTCATCGGTATCATACATTTGTAATCGTTTACGTCGCTCTGCATTTTCGGCAGTTGTAAGATTAGCTTGCTGAATTGCCAGTTCTTCTTCTCGTTTTTTACGCTGTCTTTCCGCAATTTCAGCCTGTTTATTTTCCAGTTCTTGATTTGCGTCTGCTATTTTTTTCTCATTGTCCTTGAGCTTCTTATTTATCTCAATTTGCTCTTCAGAAAGGTCATGACCAAAACGATCTTTAGTGTCCGTTGATAAATCTTTCGATTCTTTCTCATCGTATTCTATTCTCAAAGAACCTTCAATCTCGTAGCTTTTATCATCGGGATTTCCTTTGATTGTAATACTTTTCTTACCTACTGTTTTAAAGCGTAGTTTACTAATTTTAAAACCATCTTTAGGAGTACTCAAATCTACGTTAGGATACACTCGTCCATCTATTACCGAAAGCCCTAATGAATTAATGTTAATGTAGTTTTCTTTGTCCGTATTGATTGTACCACCAACGCCAAAGCCTTTGAAATTGTTATATAGCTGTACGGTTTTCCAATAGCACATAAATTTATCTGCCATTCCAAAACGAACAATTTCGGGTTTTGCCTCATCTGTTTTACCGATTGTTGCCATCTTCATGGCAAACTTTTTATCAATTTCGAGCTTTTCAATCGCTAGTGCTGGGTCATCCATTTTAAATCTCCATATCTCAGGAAGTAATAAAACACCCTTCATCGAAATACCCGATTTTTTTAGGACTGCTTCTTCAGGATTAATACCAGCCATAACGGACGGAATCCCTACAAGAGGTACCGTTCCAACAGGAATCCTAACGAAATCAGCATATTTGTCCACCTTTTGAGGTGCCTCATAATCCTTCTTAACTTCCTTCGGAGCGGTGATATTATTCATATCCTCCTTTTTGGCTGCATGCGGAAATTCAATTTTATACTCCTTACTTTCTGATAATTCATCTAAATTAACAGGAGCAAAAGCGAGTAATAGAGGTTCTTTTTCGGGTGCTTCCGTATATTTTTTACCTTGCAAATCAGTTAAAGCTTTTTCTTCTATCTTTTTGTCATCCCCTTTTGCAGTTGCTACCGCATTTTTTTGATTCTGAATTTCCATTTTTAAGGCAAGTGCATCATCTTCTTTTCGTTGCGTTTCTGACTTCGAAGCTTTTTTATCTGATATTTTATCATCTGCTTTTCCGAATTTTGCTTCCTTATTTGGATCTTTTACTTTTAGCTCCATTTTTCCAAAATTCACTCCCATCATCTCCCTCTGAGTAAATTCCATCTCAGAAGCACCAATTTTACCATCGCTTGCTTTCCCTGCCTTTACGTCTAAGTGTTGCATACGAATATAAGGTTCACCTACAGGGTTCCCTTGTAACGTAATTGGGGCATAGCCAAAGAGCATAATTTTCGCTTCTGTTTCTACAAAATTGACAGAAGTCATTACTGTAACAGCATTATCTTTTTTCTTAGCATCTAGTTTTACAACAAGATTTCTAAAATTCAACTCTTTTGTACCAGCTGTGGCAGAGAAAATATTCGTTTGCTTTCCTTTTTCAAGCTTTCCTTTGTCTAAATACAACACACCCGAAATCAGATAGGCATCACTTGATTGCTTGATCGCTTTATCCACTTTAATATTAAAACCCATTAACGTAGCAAACTTAGGAATATCGTTATCCTGTCGTAACAAATAGAGGTCTTTCCGCCTTTTTTCAAGGGGATTAGCACTATTATGTTGTTGTGCCTGAATAGCCGTAAAAGCATACTTAGAGGTAGCAAAACCTTTTTTACTTGCCTCTAGCTCAAAATCCTCTCCTTTGGGTACTAGTACCTTAAATTGCCCATTTTTATTGGTCAAGCCTTTACTTCCGCTTACAGATACCTCTACACTGTCAATGGCATTAAAAGAATCCCCAGGTTTACGAACCGACGCATCATATTCCTGATGAACTCCCTTGATATACGTTGTACTGTCATAGACAGTTCCATAAAAATACATAGCAGGCTTGAGCCTTATTTTTACTAAAAATGTATCTTTTTTAACTTTAGTTTTTGGTAAAGAAATGGTAAACTCCTCCTCGACATAGGTTGGAATCGACGTGGTATCACTCGCTAATACTCGTTTATTCATAACTTTAATAACCAATTCCCCCTTCGATACTTTACCCACATATCCACCTGTCCAAGTAGCTTTTCCATTATACTTTATAAGTTGCCCTTTTTGCACCACTTGTTCGTTATCGTCTATTTTGACAACGGCCTCCTTTAAATAAACAGAATCCTCAGCATTTCTCAACCCTAGTGTTCCAGTTCTATTGATATAGGTGATAATCCTATATTTTACCTCGTGATTAAGAACTACAGAATCAACAGCATAGAAAGATGTGAGAGTACTTTGAGTCTGTACAAAATTTTCTTCAAAAAATTGTTCTCGATTAGGCATTCTTGCTTTTACCGCTTTGATAAAGCTCTCTTTTCGATCCTCCATCGTAGCTCCTGTAATCGCTTTTTTCTTGAATTTACTGACAGGCATATAGGTAACATCATAGCCATCAAAAGAGACTTTCACAGAATCTTTCATTTCGCCAACACGTGCCAAACTAAAATATCCTTCTGCACTCGTTTTACTTGATTGGCCTTGCAATTCAACTGTTGCTCCCGACAAAACAGAGCCGTCACGTAGATAGACACGCCCCTCTACATAATAAGCATTACGGTTGATAACCAGTGTTTTTGCCTCAT
>JBMLRK010000489.1:0-2644 GCA_049241065.1 Spirosomataceae bacterium | reverse complement strand
CCCAAACGCAACTGGTTTTAGCTACCTCATGCTGTCTTCCTTTTAGGGGTAAACCGTGTTTTAGGTTGAGGGCTACAGCCTTTTCAATGGCTCTGATTTTCTCCCATGAATCATCGTACAGTTTTCGATTATTCATGCAACGATTAAATACCAAATGTAGGTGATAATCATCCGTATCTTCATGACTAACGGCTATATATTGGGTGTCCTGCAAGCCTGAATCTTGAATATATTGCACTACGATGGCATCAATGTCTTCTGGATTCAACAGACGAATATCGTCTTGACTAAATGACAGAATGTGATGCCCGACGTAGGCTCTATTTGGCTGATAGCCTTTGTGGTGTTTTGTTTGTTGAATGAAATTGTTAATCAGACGCTTTATTCCTACTTCGTCTTCGTGGTTATAGGGTAGCTCTAAATCGGGCGATGCACAGAGAACTTTGGCCTGTTTTTCCTGTTGCCCTCGTTGGGCTAAACGTCCTTTGAAGAGGTAATTTACAATCCCTTGAAAGGATTTTCCTTTGGCTGTTGCTTTGGCTATCATGGCTTATACGTCATAACGGTCTAACATACTACGAATCTCATCTAAGAGTGCATTGGCTTTTTTCTCTACACTGGTCGTACCATAAGTGTGAGCTTCTTTAACGAGCTGATTGAGGTTATTAGCCATCCCTGCTAACTGTATTTTTTCTCGTTTTCCTTCAGCCGAAAAAAGGTTAGTTACTTTGCCTTCGGTCATCATTTTTCTAAAATATTCGGTCACATTCATATTAGCCTCTTCAGCTATTTTTTTACATCTGTGGTAATCGTCGCTTGTGATTCTCACTCGAATTGTTTTGTCGAGTTTGTTGGGAATCGGAGGTCTTCCGCCTTTACGTGGATTTGGGTGTTCTTCCATCTGTTTATAATTATGTAGTCTTTCTAGTAAGAATTTAACGAGATACTAAGTGCTTGCACGATCGCTTTTACAGGTTTATGACCTGCAAAAGACACCTCTTGCTTCAAATAGAAATTAAATTTAGTGAAATATATTGTAATTCATAAATACTTTTTTATTTGTTCATTGTATATATTTGTATCAAACATGTACCTCAGTATAGCGTATTACAGGTAGTTTATTGGCAGTTTGTGGGTAGTCTGTGGGTACTTTGCAGGTTGTTTATTGCTACGCTAAGGATAGTCTATTGGTAGAATGTAGCTGTAATACTGATAGTGTATTGGCAGTCTATAGCTACTCTATTGGTAATATGTCGGTAGCTAATAATAGAAATTATTTTTAACATTTTATTGATATGGATGCAAATGACTTTGACATTGAAGAACTTAAAAGAATGCAAAAAGGAAAATACTTAGGATGGTCTAAGTATTTGGGACCGTATTGCCAAAAATATTTCGATGCTGAATTCTCTCTCAAATTTATTAAGCAAAAATTGAAAGAGTTGTACGACATGGATGTCTCAGTTGACACATTAAGAGCGATAAGAAATAAATCAAAACAGGGAACACTCAAACCTATACCTATCAAAACAGCATCAGCCATTCCAACAATAGCTAAACCTGCTGAGATAAAAGTGGAAGTGAAAGCTATTCCCACTACGCAAGTGGTAAAAGAGCCAGTCGCAGGTACTCGAAAACTGACAATCGAGGAAGCCGCTGCTAATATGGATAGGTTTTACAAGCAACAAGATAACCCAAGATATGAAATTGATGACATTATCGAACAACAGCAAAATAGACAACAGATGCTATGAGTTTAAAATTAACTTTTCCTTACAAGGATAAATCAGCCATTGATGATATGCTGAGGATGGATGAAATCAAGGACTTAGCAGAAAGAGACTTTAAACATTGGGGAAATACCCCATTCTTTATTGCAAGGACTTACTCCAATCTAGTATATCCAAGAAAAAAATAGCGAAAAGTATCAGCTCATCTTCGCTGTTTCCATCATCGCCATGTTGAGAAAAAAACATTTGATTAGTCTTGGTTTGATGAAAGCCAAGAAAGAGAAAACTTAATACTCCTTCCCAAAGGCACTAATCAAATACCAAAAATCACTGTACGAATGACAGCTGTGGGAGCGGAATTTGAATATTATTTACATAATTTTGACTAATATTTGGCTGGGCACCACCTTCACTATCTTTCATGATTTCACTTCTTTTGAGAAAGTAAATAGTAATACAAATATTTAGAGTTAATGAGGTTATCTTTTAGGGTTTAATTGCACAAATTGCTTGATTTGTGCAATTAAACCCTAAAAAAACAAGTTTGCCTGCCGTTGCTTCGTATAGTGCTAAAAGCAAAGTTCCTTTATCCACTAATTTTGCACTTGAAGACTTTAAAACTTTTCCTGTAATAAACTCTTCAGCACCTTCAATCAAACAACCTTATAACTGTCCAGATCTTATCTCAGGAATATCTCCATTTTCCCAGTACTCCTTTATTTAACGGTTTGGATTACCACCACTTGATGTATCTACAATTTCACTTAATCTAACTTTCTCCCACATCATTCTAATAAAGATTTAGTTATTGTATTTTTCAATTTCGTTTTTGATAAAAGCTTGTAGGGCTTCTTTAGGCGGTAGTTCTAACAAATATTTAGAAACAAACAGGTGGTTGTCCATGCCTGCGGTGG
>JBMLRK010000488.1:0-1199 GCA_049241065.1 Spirosomataceae bacterium | reverse complement strand
TTTTCAGATACATTCTGACTTAATGCCCATAGCCCAATTCTGCTCAAGACAATCCCCGATACAAAGCCCATTAGGCTTAACAAAAGTCCTTCTAATAATAAAAGGAAGAAGAGTTTTAACCGACTTGCTCCCATCGACAACATCAGTGCCATTTCATAACGACGTTCTTTCAAGGAATTGTACAAAGACACAAAAACACTAATACCCGACACCACAATAATTACCAAGGCAACCAGTTGAAGGGTTTCTATCCCAAAGCCTAATAATTCAAACAGACGGTTGATTTCGATAGCAGGTAAAGCCGCTTGAATCGTGGTATTTTGATTGATATTACGTGCCAACATCATTCCCATTACAGGGTTTCTGAACTTCACCAAAGCAGCAGTCACTTCTTTGCTTTCCTCCTCTTCGGGATGTTCTTCTTCTGAATTTAGCATCTCTACCGCAGAATGTTGTTCGCCTTTATGTTCATGCACCGCCCAAACGCTACCCAAAGGCGTAACGATAAGCTGATCTAAAACCGAATTGGTAGCATTCAAAACTCCAACCACTTTGAAAAGTTGTTCTTTATGCTGTTCGCCTTCGTGGTCAAATCCGTGCTGACTGGAGAAGGTATCTCCTACTTTCAAGCCTTTATTACGAGCGACTTTACTTCCCACAACGACTTCCATATCCTGAGAAAAAGCCTTACCCGATTGAAAGCTTGCTTCAAAATGTTCCAAATACTGCGGGGTTGACCCAATAATGCGATAACCTTCATAATTATCTCCAATCGACAAAGGAATAATACTTTTGACCAACGGATTACGGCGAAGTCGATTCACTTCTTCCAACGAAATATTACCCGTAGGAGCATCCAATTGATAAACACTGGATAGAATCAGTTGCAAAGGGCTACCTTTTGCCCCCAAAACCATGTCGATACCCTTTACATTGCGAGTAAATTTTTCCTCTAATTGCTTACCAACCAACACCAACAAGGAAATAATGGCAACACCCAAGGCTAACAATAGCACACTCAAAAAGCTATTGAGCGGTTTATCGACCAGATTTTTCCACGAAATTTTAAGTAAATTCATATTCTTGATTAATAGTACGTCATACAAATGGATGCCGAAGTGAAGCACCCAAACAAGGCATACAAAATAACACAATTGGAAGGGATTGACCTACAATGTCAAATTATTAAAAGGGAAAAT
>JBMLRK010000487.1:0-3992 GCA_049241065.1 Spirosomataceae bacterium | reverse complement strand
GGAGGAAAACCTTATCTATACTTTCACAATAATTTTCTTTTCATACATTACCCACAAAATACCTAACCAGATAAGTACAAAGGTGATTGCACCTGCCAAAGAGGCGTTTTTAGGTTCACTAAAAAAGGGAACAATCAACGATTGATAAAGCCACGAAATCGAATTCTGAGTACTCCCATCAGGCATTGAAACGTTAATCATTTCTAAAATTCTGACGATTAAGCCTGTTAAAAAGAAAACCGTAATGGCATTTACTCCATAGACAACCAACGGTTTTGTCCATGATTTATATCCTTTTACGTCGATAAGCCAATAGAAGCCCGCCAAGAAAAACATCGCTAAACCAATTGTCCAAAGAGCGTAAGAACTTGTCCATAAGCCTTTATTAATCGGGAAACCTGCTGCATCCCAGCCCCAAGCTACAGCCAAAGCAAGACTTGCGTAAAGGTAAATCGTTACAATTCGTTCGGCTACGGGTTTATCTTCTCTTTGTAACCAAACGCCTACCCAAACGCCTGCCAGACCGTTGGCAATGGAAGGAAATGTACTCAAAATTCCTTCGGGATCCCATACTTTTACGGCTTGATATAAGTGAGCTGTTCCGAGTAGTAAACGGTCTAAATAAGCTCCTAGATTATGTTCGGGAGTTAAGTTAGCTGCTCCAAAATCAGGTACAGGGATGAAGGTCATCACGAACCAATAACCAATTAGCAAGGTGGCAAAAATGAGTTGTTGTGTACGAGCTTTGGTCGTTAAAAAAATTAATGAACTTACCAAAAAGACAAGAGCGATGCGTTGTAAAACCCCAGGAATACGAACATTGGCAAAATCAAAATCTGGAAAAAGCGATAGTAAAAGCCCCAATGCAAATAATTTAGCACTTCGTTCGATAACTTTCAAGACGGTTTTCTGGTCAGCCACTTTTCCTTTGAAGGCAAAAGGAATCGAAACGCCAACGATGAACAAGAAAAAAGGGAAGACCAAATCGGTGGGAGTACAGCCATTCCATGCGGCGTGTTCGAATGGAGCATAAATATGTCCCCAGTCGCCAGGGTTATTAACGAGGGTCATCATGGCAACGGTCATGCCACGGAAAACATCCAAAGAGAGTAAGCGTTGTTTCATTGTTGATAGTGGGTTGATGAGTGTAATAAATGTGAGTTAAAAAGCTAGTTGCGTAAATACGGCATGGTGGTCTGAGGCAAATCTACCGCCCCATGTATTACTCAAGGTACCATGTTTTAAGACGTGTATCTTGTTGGTATTCAAGAAAATATAGTCAATTAGTTTTCCATCAATTTCTTTTGATTCAAATCCATTGAAGGTACTTACTGGGCCAAAATGAGCTTGTTGACTCACTTTTTGAGCATCAATTAAATTTTTGTCAAGAATCATCGTGGGTTCTTCTTGAGGCGTACTGTTAAAATCGCCCGTTAAAATTACGGGGATTTTCGGGTCAATCGCTTTGATTTTTGCGACTAACATATTGGCACTTTCACGACGAGCAACTTGTCCAATGTGGTCAAAATGGGTATTAAAAACATAAAAGACTTTCTTCGTTTTATTGTCTTTAAACTTAGCGTAAGTAACAATACGATTCAAGGCTGCATCCCAACTTTTACTAGGTTTTTCTGGGGTTTGGCTCAACCATAAGGTATTACTTTCTAACAGCGTGTACTTTGCTTTTTTATAGAAAATAGGCGAAAATTCACCCCCTTCTTTGGCATCGTCACGCCCAACGCCTACATAGGCATAAGTAGGTAAAAGCTTGGTTAAATCCTTGATTTGTCCAACTAATACTTCTTGCATCCCGCAAATATCCACCTCATAAAATTCGAGCATACTGCTTAGGTGTTCTTTCCGTTTAGCCCACTGATTTTCACCATCTTGAACGGTTTCCATTCGGATGTTGAAGGTCATGATGTTGGTTTTTTGCTGAGAAAAGCTACTAAACGAAGTTAGTAAAAAGAAGAGTAAAAAGGAATAGTTAGTAAGTTTCATTGTTTGTCGAAATTTTTCGATAAAACTATTTATTTTTCCTGATTTCTCTGCCCTGATAGGTTGGGGTTTATAAGGATAGAGACCATAAAAAAAAGGATACTGAATATTATTTCAGTACCCTTTCAATCCTACTATCCTTATCCTTATTTATTCAATTTCGTTAATAACTTTTTCGCTACTAATTTCGATGAAGCTGGATTTTGACCTGTAATTAACAAGCCATCTTCCACTGCATACGAAGCCCAGTCGCCCAATTTGCTATAAGAAGCACCCCTTTGTTGTAAAACGTCTTCTAATAAAAAAGGAACGATTTTCGTTAAACCAACTGCTTCTTCTTCCGTGTTCGCAAAACCTGTAACATTTTTGCCTTTCACTAAATACTCGCCATTTACTTTTACGTCTTTCAATACGCCTGGAGCGTGACAAACAAAAGCTACTGGCTTATTGTGTGTATAGAATGAGGTAATAAGTGCTTGCGAGTTTTTATCTTCAGCTAAATCCCAAAGTGGACCGTGTCCTCCTGGATAAAAAACAGCATCATAATCTGATTGCTTTACGTCTGCTAGTTTAAGTGTTTTACTCAATTTTGTCAAAAGAGCAGCATCTTTATCAAAACGCTTAGTATCTTCCGTGGCAAAACTTGGGTTGGTACTTCTAGGATCAATTGGCGGTTGACCACCTTTTGGAGACGCAATGGTTACTTCTACTCCTTGGTCTGTTAATTCATAATAAGGTGCAGCAAATTCTTCTGACCAAAAACCTGTTTTCTCTCCCGTATTACCCAATTTGTCGTGACTAGTTACAACAAAAAGGACTTTCTTAACACTTTTTTTACTTGGGGCTTGTGCATTTATACTGGTGAAAAATGCAGAAAAAACTAACGATAAAGCAATGGTGATATTCTTCATGATTATTCTTTGTTAAAGTTGATGATGCAAATGTAGGGTGCTTGTGTTATTGGTAAAAATAGTTTAAATTATCCCTGTCATAAATAAATTTATATCATGGTTAATTTAGAATGGTACAGAACGTTTAAGTCTGTTTATAAAAATGGTAACTTTTCAGTGGCTGCAAATGAATTGTTTATTAGTCAACCTGCTGTTAGCCAGCAAATTGCTATGTTAGAAGCTCATGTAGGCTATAAATTATTTAATCGAAAATCGAAAGGAGTAGAGCCTACCGAATATGCGAAATTGCTCAATAACTTAATCATTGAAGCCCTCGATCGGCTTGAAAATGTGGAGCAAGGATTTCGAGAAAAAGCCTTCCAATCCAATAAATTAGTCTCTGTGGGCATTTCAAAACATTATTTTTCCAGTATAGGCAAGCATTTGATTCGTCAATTTGATTTTATTGACTTCACTTTTGCCGAGAATGACGAGCTTTTTGTGTTGGTAAATGAGAAAAAAATAGATTTAGCCATCGTTTCTAAACGTTATGATACCTTTGACACGATACAACTGTTGTTGGGGAAAGTGAAACTAGTTGCCGTAGCAAGTACCGATATAGACCTTGAAGCAGTGAGAGCGGAAATCGAAGTAGCCAATTATGGCTTTGTGGAAAAGTGGCTACATAAACAGAAATGGTATAGCGACGAAGCCCAAATTTCGCACATTAAGTTTTTCTGGCTACATGTATTTGACAAAAAACGTCCGTCTATCATCCCCAATTACATCATTCCTTCCGAGAGCGAAATGCTTGCCACACTGGTAGAAAATACGGGAGTAGCCATTGTTTGGGACATCAATGCCAAGCGTTATTTAGCATCGGGACAATTACAATTAGTATGGGATAGTTCTAAAATGCCTACCGAAGAACTTTATCTGATGGCACGAAAGAACAATACGTTAAACTCCATTTTGGAAGAACTTAGAGTTGTGCTTGTGAGTTTGTTGTAGGAGGAAGGTTATTGTTAATGAATACTTCAACAACAAAAAAGCGTCCCTCAACATAAATTGAAGGACGCTTTTTTTATTTCTATCTGGAATTAT
>JBMLRK010000486.1:3125-8915 GCA_049241065.1 Spirosomataceae bacterium | reverse complement strand
ACATATCTAGAAACAATTTATCATAATGAAAAAAGTACTATACTTGGCGATATTATCGCTTATGTCTTTATCTATTTTTAGTCAGTCCTACAGCTTAAAATCAACTATTGGAGAGCGTGTGAGTATAGAAGAGCGGGTGACGGAGTTACAAAACATACATCGAATTAATGAAGATTCTGTTGATGCACTTTCATCAGGAAGTGCATCAACAACAGTAGCGGAACTATCAGCAGTTGCTGGAGGTATAGCTTACTGTAGTATTTCTGATATGACTGACAAATTTATACCATGGTTTGATTTTCTCTGTACTGGAAGAAGTAAAGTTTACAAAGCTGTGGCGTTCGATAGCCAAAGTAATATTATTACCGGCCCGATGGCTTATCAATGGAAAAAGGATGGCGTTAATATTCCAGGAGCTACTGCTCAGACGTTAACAGTTTCTGAACCTGGTCGTTATTCATTTGTAGTAGGGTATTCTGTAACCTCGAATATAATTACTTTAGTGATAGGTAATTATATTGATTTATCGGTAAGAGTACATGGTGATGAAGTTGTTTGTATTGGAACAGCTCGACGAATCGAATCATCCTATTATAGCAATACTGCTTCCTATCAATGGGAAAAAGATGGAGTACTTCTTTCAGGGGCAGTTAATAGAGCGTATGACGCAACACAATCGGGGCTATATAGGTTAACCGTGACGGATCAAGGTTGCCTAAGTACGCAAAGTGAACAACGCCTTTCTTTTGGAACAAGTCTGTTTGTACCCAAGATTAGTGTATCTAACGGAGATACTACTCTCTGTGGTTCTTATGATTATCGTTATCTTTTCGCAGCTACTCCTAATAGTTTAAATCCTACACAATATTCCTACGAATGGAAGAAGAATGGAGTAACGCTTTCAGGATTTACGAAAGACTTCTATGGTACTTCGGAAGGTGGTGTTTTTACGGTAACTTATACCCAAGGCACTTGTAGTACTACAAGTAGGGAAGTGACGCTTGTTAATAGTAATTTAGCCCAAAAACCAGTTATCACTGCTGGTGATATTACTAGCATTTGTAATGGCAGTATTCAAATAGACCAAAATATTAATGGTACTCCTAGATATTTAGATGGTACTTGGTATAAAGATGGGGTAAGTATTAGTTCATCCGTTTCGTCTCAATATACAGCCATTCAATCAGGGAGTTATAAAGTAATTCATGGTTCTGGGAGTTGTGCTAATGAATCCAATACAGTTACTGTAAGCATTGGCACTACGTTTAATCCTAAAATATATATTCCTACCTCTTTTGGTAAAACTAATCTGTGTGGAACGGGAGATTATTTACATATATATTTTGATTATCGCTCTCTGATAGGTGGCAACTATACTTATCAATGGCAAAAAAATGGCGTAAATCTACCAAGAGAAATTAGCCAATCTTTGTATGTCAATACTGCTGGTACATATACGCTTATCGTATCAAATGGAAGCTGTTCTGGTGTTTCTAACAGTATTGTTATTACCAATAATAATTCGCCAGTAACGACTCTAACGTCCTCTGATAATACGATATCCTGCTCTATTAGAGCTATCCGCTTGGATATTAAAGGAGGAAGGACATATTATAATACGCCATTAATATGGAAAAAAGATGGGGTAATTATCGCAGGAGAAACATCGCCATATAGCTATGTCTCACAAGCAGGGGTTTATACCGCTACGTATAATGATCGTGGTTGTAGTGCTACAACAGAACCGATTTATATCAATACAGGAATAAGACAGCCCAATGCCATTCCATCGGTGACGATAAATAGGGGAGAAATGACGACGCTTACAACTGATGGGTGTACAGGTATTATAAATTGGTACAGCAGTCCAACTGGAGGGAATAGTTTAGGAACAGGAGTGAGCTTTAGCACTCCTACGCTATCAACACAAATGACCTATTATGCAGATTGCACAGTTAACGGCTGTGTAAGTAGCTTTCGTACAAGTGGCCGTGTAAGCATAAATTGCACAGGTATGTACTCTATTAAATCGGGCGACTGGAGTGATGCTTCAATATGGTCTTGTGGAAGAATTCCTACTAGCACAGATAGTGTAACTATCTCAAGTGGTGATACCGTAACGATTCCAAGTGGTCAAACAGGATTTGTGGCTGATCTTATTCAAAATGGAATTTTAGTTAACAATGGATTATTAAAACTGTGGAATTAAGGGGAATGAGTTCGCTGTGTTATATAAGTCTTTAATATGATCAAACTATCCACCAAACAAGGCGAAAACACGTTTCTGAAATTCGCTGTAAATTAGTACAAGCTTGGAGCAAGAAGGCGTTATCGTCTTTTTGCTCCAAGCAAATTCCCCCCCTCTATACCCTGCTCTACCCTAAGTCTAACCCCTCCATCCTTGTATTTCTTCCAAAAAAAGTGCAATTTTATAAGCTTTGAATTTTTATAGGAATTATCTTTTGAACGTATGAATCTTGTTACGATTATTTTGGCGGCTGGTGCTTCTCGACGATTGGGTTTTCCCAAACAATTGGTCGAATATCAGGGAACAACCTTATTGAGGCGTACCGCTGAAATGGCTTTGGAAGTATCCCCTAATGTGGTGGTAGTTTTGGGGGCATACCAAGAAAAAATACGTCCTTGTTTGGATGGTCTCTCGCTTCAAATTGTCGAAAACGAAGCATGGGATTCTGGAATGGCTTCTTCTTTACAAGCAGGGTTACAGGTACTTGATTTAAACAATGTGGATGCAGTACTTGTTTTACTCTGTGACCAAATTGCGGTTTCGTTACCCTTATTGACTTCCCTAATAAATCGCTTTTCGGAAGGAGATGTACAGGGTGTTTGTGCTGAATATGAGGGGCAAAGAGGAGTCCCTGTACTATTTGGCAAGTCTTTATTTACAGAATTAATGGCTTTGTCTGGCGAACAGGGGGCAAGGATTATTTTACGAAAATATCCGAACGAAATTACGAGTATTCCTTTTGCGGAGGGACGTATTGATATTGATACGCCCGAAGATTTATCGTCACTTTACACATTTTCAACAAATGGCTCATTATAATTTAAGTATTAACAACAAAAAGGTTGCCATAGAGGTAGAACCTGACACGCCCCTTTTATGGGTGATTCGTGATGAAGTGGGACTAACTGGAACAAAGTTTGGCTGTGGGATGGCTCTTTGTGGAGCTTGTACCATTCACCTCAACGGTGTGCCTACTCGTGCTTGTCAAACACCTGTTTCGACGGTGGGTTTACAGAAAATCACGACTATCGAAGGGCTTTCAACCAATACCTCGCATCCTGTGCAATTGGCTTGGATTAAAGAGCAAGTGCCTCAGTGTGGTTATTGCCAGTCAGGACAAATTATGGCTGCGGCGGCTTTGCTCAAGAGCAATCCCAATCCTAGTGATACCGATATTGAGAATGCAATGTCGGGTAATTTATGTCGTTGTGGTACGTATCCACTGATTCATAAGGCAATCAAAACGGCATCGACCATGATGAAAGAAAAAGCAAAAACTACTAAATAACAACCCCATGCAATCTAAGGAATCATCCAACCATATCGCTCGTCGGGACTTTCTGAAGCTAGGTAGTTTTTTAGCCATCAGTTTTAGTTTGCCAGCAGCATCTACCACGAGTTTAACCAAGTTAAGTGCCGAAGCCGCTGAATTGGAATTAACGCCCTTCGTTTTGATTACCAAAGAAGGAAAAATTACGCTCTTCAATACCAGTCCCGATATGGGTCAGGGTACTTGGCAATCGGTACCAAGTTTATTGGCGGAGGAGTTAGAAGTGAGCCTTTCGCAGGTAGAAATCCGAGAAACGTATGGGGCAAAAAAGCTCCGTATGCAGTTTTCGGGAGGTTCAAGCTCTATCCGTGGACAATGGGAACCCTTGCGTAAAGCTGGGGCTGCCGCTAAAGAAATGTTAACGCAGGCGGCGGCAACGAAGTGGAATGTGCCAGTGTCTGAATGTTATGCCGAACAAGGAGTGATTATTCACCGTCCGAGCAAAAAACGTTATACTTATGGCGAATTAGTGGAGGAGGCTGCGAAATTGACCGTGCCAGCCAATCCTGTCTTGAAAGACCCAAAGGATTTTAAAATTCTTGGAAAATCGCTTCCTCGTCCCGAAGTTCCTTCTAAAGTGAACGGACAAGCTGTTTTTGGACTTGATGTTTCGGTAAAAGGAATGCTTTACGCTAGTATCGCCCCTTGTCCTGTGATTCATGGGAAAGTAAAGTCGATTGACGATTCGGAAACTCGGAAAATTGCAGGTGTAAAGCACGTGCTAAAAACCGAACGTAAAATGCCTCATAAAGCGGTTGAAGTCGTAGCGGTTTTGGCAACAAGCTATTGGGCAGCCTTGAAAGGGCGTAAAGCTTTGTCGATTACGTGGGATAATTCGGGTTACGAACAGGTTTCGACGGATGCCTATTTTGCGGAATTGAACCGAGTGGCGAAAGCATCGGCAGGAAATGAATTTAAAGATTCAAAAGGAAATATTGAAACAGGTTTGGCTCAGGCTACGAAGCGTTTAGAAGCGTATTATGAAACGCCTTTTGCGGCTCATGCCATGATTGAACCCGAAAATGCCATTGCTCACGTGCAAGGGGATAAGGTCGAAATTTGGGCTCCAAATCAATCTCCTGATTGGTTAGCGGATCAAGTGGCGGCTTACTTGAGTATTCCGAGAGAGAATGTCAAAATCAATACCTATTTTATGGGTGGTTCGTTTGGTCGTAAAGCGTATTTTGACTTTATTTTAGAAGCCATTCATTTGTCGAAGCAAGTAAATGCTCCTGTAAAAGTGATTTGGACTCGGGAAGACGATTTCGGACAAGGGCCATACCGCCCAGGTATGTTGAACGCTTTACGTGGTGGGATTGATGAAAAAGGAAACATTGTTGCTTTTGAACATAAAGTAGTAGGTGCGTCAATTCAAGGACAAACTCAGAAAGCGGATCTATCTACGACTCCTGACGACTGGGTGCATGAGGTCATTAGTGAGGAAGATAGCCCTTACAAAATTCCTAACCGCCGTCATGCAAGTAGTGTGGTAGCTACCGATATTCCGATTCTTTGGTGGCGTTCGGTATATAGTTCTACCAATGGGTTTGGACACGAATGTTTCATTGACGAATTGGCTCATGCAGGAAAAAAAGACCCTTTAGCCTTGCGTAAAGAGATGCTTGCAGAATCGCCACATTTCATCAAAACATTGGAGTTATTAGCCGAAAAAGCTCAATATGGAGCAAAATTAGCCCCAAATCAAGCCAAAGGTATTGCCATCACTCGCTCTTTTGGAACTGTTGCAGCTTATTGTATTACGGTTTCTAAAGCTAAAAAAGGGGTGAAAATTGATAAAATCGTAGGGGTAATTGACCCAGGGATGACGGTAAACCCACAAAATGTAAAAGCCCAAACGATGGGTAATGTCGTCATGGGACTTTCGGCAGCCTTGAACCCCGGTATTACCTTTAAAGATGGAAAATGTGAGCAAAGTAATTATCACGAATATCCAGTGTTACGGTATAACGAAATTCCTCCGATAGAAATTCACATTGTGCCAAGTACGGAAAAACCTACTGGCGTTGGAGAGCCGGGTTTACCGCCTTTAGCTCCTGCTTTATGCAATGCTATTTTTAATTTAACAGGTAAAAGAATTCGTAAACTGCCTTTTGCTTTAGACGAAGTGTAAGGTGAAATTGAAGATTAGCTATTGGATTTTGTGAGAGAAATCCAATAGCTAATTTTAATACCTAAATAGTAGTCGGAACTA
>JBMLRK010000486.1:0-3025 GCA_049241065.1 Spirosomataceae bacterium | reverse complement strand
CAAAAAAAGTTTATTTCTTCAAAATTTCTCCCAAAACCTTCAAGTCACCATCAATTTTTGGAGGAGTGATGCCCAATAATTCGGCTACGAGCGGATAGACGTGGATGTTTTGGAAAGGGGCAATCGTTACGTGTTTTTTGATATTAGGACCCTGAGCATAAAAGATAGCCCCCATTTCGGGTGTTTTATAAGGGTCAAATCCATGAACGCCCCAGACTTTACGATTTTCGGGCTTTTTTGCCAAAGATTCCCGAGCGTAAAAATTATAACCAGCTTCGGCAATTAGCAATAAATCACCAATGCGAGCATTGTCTCTAAAATGTAGATTTTCGGGAATATCAGCTTTTCGATAGACCGTAAAATGATTTTCTTTCGCTTTAATGGTATTAAATACGCTATCTTCTACGCTCTTATTTTTGAAGAAAACATTAGCGTGTGTACTGTTATTCACAAAAAGAATATCTTCCTTTTTGATTCCTGTCAAAAAATCATCCGTGTAAACAAAGGTTTCAGGTTTGTTTTGCATTTCATACATTCCGTGGTCTGCCGTGATAATCACGTTCACGGGCAAGTCGATTTTCTGTAGTCCATTCACCAACATTCCCACAAGGCTATCGGCTTCCATGACTGCCTTTTTTGTTTCCTCACTGTTGGGACCATACTCATGTCCTTGGGTATCGACCATCGCAAAGTAAATCGTAATAACTTGTGGACGTTCCGCTTCTGGCAGATTTAACCAATCGAAAACAGCCTGTACACGAGTTGTGTGCGGTACATTATCGTCAAATTTATGCGAATAAGTCGGGAGACTACCATCAATGGGAGCTTCTGATCCTACCCAAAAAAAGGAGGCTGACTTCATACCATTTTGTTGAGCCAATTGCCAAATCGGTAGTCCACCATAGTAGTAAGGGTCTTCGACTTTATCTCGTTGGCGAATCGAATAATTACTATTGCGAGTTGGGTCATAAAAGGTATTGTCCACCAAGCCATGATGTTCAGGGTATAGCCCTGTGACAAGGGTATAATGATTGGGGAAGGTTTTGCTTGGATACGATGGATACATACTGGTTGCCATTGCTCCATTTGCAGCCATTTTATCCAGATTCGGACAAGGATATTTCTTTGCGTAGTCATAGCGAAAACCATCGAAAGAAACCATCACTACATACGATTTTGCTTTTTGTTGTGCAAAGGAAGGAAGGCTTAACCCTACCCAACAAAGGGCAAGAAGAAGCAGGTTTTTTAGTTTGTTCATGATTGATGAATAGTTGATAAATAAAGCTTTAGGCTCGAATCAAAGGCTTGCCTTGTAATGCCTGAATGAGGGTAAAAAATGCCAATACGCCATACAAAACCCCTACAAAGATAGTCATTTTGACATTTTTTAGGGCATAATACGAAAGGAATGGAAGCACCTGTAGGGCGTGCATCCCGATAAAATGAGCAACACGAGGGTCGCCAAATTGGGTACTCCAATTCAAAATCGGAATGATGGAAGCACCATCTTTTCCGCCAATGGTGTGCGTCATACGTCCTCCCATGACGAAGCCCTCTAAGGCAAAAATGACAAACAAGAAAATTCCTATGCGAATACTCCACAGGTAATAATCAGGTAAATCGGGAAAAGTATTAGTACAAAAAAGAATGCCTACGTAGGCTGTCCAAAGCGTTACTGCCGTAGCCGCTACCGCCATCAAGGAGTATAGTATGGAGTAAATGGGCGTGCTGATGTTGTAATGGGATAATTGTCCTTTTCCTGCTTGTAGAGCGATATAGGCAATCTCGAAACCAAGTAAGACCACAATGCCCCAATTGAACGCTAATACATTAAAACTGCTAGGTAAATAAGCACAAAACCAAGCCATTGCCCAACTGTACAACAGCGTTGAAAAGGCAAATTTAAAGGGTTTGTACCACGCATTTACGCCCATAACTTGCGTGTTTGTTACGGAAGCAAGTGCCAAAAAGAGGAGGGATAATACAAAACAAGACATCCCGAAGAAAAAAAGGATTTCGTTTCGAGAGCGGAGAGTTTCCAAAAAGTGAGTGGAAAAAGTCATAAGAACAGCAAAGGTTAGGTGGTACAAATAAAGCGTATTTTAGCCTAAAAACGGTTAATCGCTTATTATGTTTTGATGAAATATTGAGAGAAGATTATACTTGTTCTAAAAGAAGAAATTCTTAAATTCACGGAGAATAAATATCGTTGACCACATCGTCACAGAGAAAGCATAATTGTACTGAGTTTTGGTAATCAATTACTCATCTTTGTGATTACTTACTTAGTCTTTTTTATCAAAATTATAAAATAACATAAACATGAAAATTCTTGCTGAAATCTTCGTGGGCTTAGTGGCTCTGGAACACCTGTATATTCTTTGGATTGAAATGTTTGCTTGGACAAGCAAAGGAAAAGAAACCTTTAAATCCTTTCCTCCCGAATTGTTTGAACCTACGAAAGGACTAGCCGCCAATCAGGGTTTATACAATGGTTTTTTAGCAGCAGGCTTGCTTTGGTCATTACTTATTAGCGATGCTCTTTGGAGTAAAAACGTAGCGATATTCTTTTTAAGTTGTGTAATTGTGGCGGGCTGTTATGGAGCAATTACAGCCTCAAAATCCATCTTTGTCAAACAAGCCCTACCTGCCATTCTTGCATTGGGATTGGTGTTGTGGTTTTTTTAGGAGAAAAATATTAAACCCTGACAGGGTTGAAAAAACCGCTGTCAGGGTGGAAAGCTGTCTCAAGCCCTACTTTTCAAATTCTCTTCTCAATTCTTCGATTTTTTCAAGGCTTAATTTTGTAAGGTCTGCTATGATGTCATTGTTATAACCTTTGGCTATGCCATTTTTAGCAATCTCAATAGTTTTGCGTTCTTCCACTTTGAATTCAGCTTCTGTTTGTAGGGTGAATATCTCACTTGCTTTCAAATGTAGGCTGTCTAGGTAACGATTATAACCATATTCATCCCCTTTTTCAAGTTTCATAATGTCCAAAATCTCACCTGCTTCTTTGAGTCCT
>JBMLRK010000485.1:0-1783 GCA_049241065.1 Spirosomataceae bacterium | reverse complement strand
CCTGATTGCATCGACCATTCAATCCATACACTAGGGCCATCAATCAAGATATAATCCCCTTGAGCTGCCATTGTTGTTCCTCCATAATACGACACATAGGTTTCGTCTAGCTCTGTTTTATATTTTGCTAATACGGCAACAGCAGCCTTATCATCCAATTCATCTACATACGTTTTTATGGCCAGTAGCAATAAGTCCTTCTGTGCAGTAGTAAGATTTCCTGCTTTCACACCTGTTCTAGTAGTCGGGAAAGCAGCATCTTTTTGTGGCCCTGCAATTAAATCGTTTTGAGCAGAAGCACGTTTTGCCGTTGCTAATTCTGCGGTAGTCAAACTTTTCAAGAAATTAGCAAAAGCCGTTGTTTCTTGGACTAAAGGTTGTACAATTTTACCCGTATTGGTAGATGTCCATGTAGGATATGGTTCAGTAGAACGGAAATTTGGAGTACCTCCTGTCATTTTCCCGCCATTATAAGTAAAGATATTCGTTCCATGGTGTCCTCCAATTTGTAAACACCATAAACCTGTTGTACTTGGTGTACCTAAAAACCCTATGTAGTAATTACCCGAGCCATAGCTTGTACCACCACCATTTAATCCGAGATAATCATCAGCATCCAAAATTCCTGTATATTCTTCATATCCTTCGTTCGCAGTACTGCTGGTAGTTACTTTTAATAAATTCAAAAAAGCAGTCCACTGAGCTGTTGAAAACGAGCTTGTTTGTAAGCCAACTCTTCCTTTATAAATAGACTCAGGGAAGTTAGACCATTTCTGTGCCTGTGCTTTGGTATATGTATATTGCAAGGCAGCCACTTGAGTTGCAGAAAGTGTAGCCTTAAATGCTTCTGCCATTTTAACGATATTAGCAATATCTGTATCCATAGACCAAGTCGTTCCTGTTCCTCCTGTTGTGGAAGCTGCCGAAACCGTCATTGAAAAACTGCACGACTGTCCGCCTACCGTAATGGCAAAACTAGCAGTACCACTTGTCGCAGGCGTTCCTGTAATGGCAAAAGTAACAGAGCCAGCACCCGATACCAATGTACCTGCCGATAAGGTGGCCGTTAATCCCGTTACTCCTGTCGAAGCAACCGATGCACCCGTGGAGTATGCAGCTCCATTACCACCTGTATAAGGCACGGTAGCTGTTCCTGTAAATGCTGTTCCCGCTGTGGGGGTTGCTGAAAAGGTAGCAGATGAACAGGTTAAAGCGGTCACTGTGGCAGTTGTTCCAGTAGTCGTCGTTACGTCTTCTGTTTTACAAGCATAAAACAATAAAGTTGCTCCTAGAGCAAGACTAAAAAGGGGTTTTCCTAATTTCATACGAGATGGTTGTTTATATGTTAAGTACTTGCATCCATAACGTACAAAGGTTTCAAAGGGTGGGGTCAGAAAATCGCTTTCCAAGTGAACAGGAAAAAAAGCCTAGTGAACCGTCGTTTTTAACCTTGCTCGAACCACTTTTTAAAAGCCGTCACCTTTTCTTTACTGATAATGACCTCAAAGGGAGCTACGGGCTGAACATGCACAAGCACTCGACTGTTGATGTAAGGTTTAAGGACAACAATACAGGCTCTGGAAAGAATATATTGACGATTCGCCCGAACAAATTCCTGTGGATCAAGCTGTTCTTCGAGGTCTTCTAACTTAAAATCTAACATCAATTTTCGCCCGTCGCATAATTGTCCAAAAACCAATCCATTCTCTATAAAAATATAAGCAAACTCGTTCGATTTAATTGGCAAAAACTTGTCACGATGGCGGACTAAAAAGCTTTTCCG
>JBMLRK010000484.1:0-2674 GCA_049241065.1 Spirosomataceae bacterium | reverse complement strand
ATCATTGCCTCCTGTGTATGTGGGTGAAAATGGCAAACTAGCTTACACACCTGATGCTCAAGGTAACCAAATTCCAGATTTCTCTTATTGCGGATACATGGCTGGTAATCAAGTGATTCCAACCTTAGAAAACAGTATTTTTGTTCCTGCTCAAAAAGGAGATGCGACCAAACGTATTCAAGATGCCTTAGATTATGTGGCAGGTCTGACCCCAAATCAACAAGGAATCAGAGGGGTTGTCCTTTTGGGAAAAGGTATTTTTGAAGTAAAAGGAACACTAATTATCAAAACTTCGGGAGTCGTATTACGTGGCTCGGGAATTGGCTCACAAGGAACAACGATTATCGGAACAGGTGACAGTCGTGATAATTTAATTACCATTAAGGGAAAAAATGACCTTGCATTAGGCAAAAGCCATGCCGTTACGAGTGCTTATACGCCTGTAAACGCCCTCTTTATTCAAATCGAAAACCCTGCTGATTTCAAAGTTGGACAAACGGTTCGTGTCGAACGAGCCTGTACCGAAGCATGGATTAAAACCTTACATACTGCCGAATTTGGTGGTGGCGTTTCTGCCTTAGGCTGGAAGCCGAATCAACGTGTAATTAAGTGGGATAGAAGCATTAAAGCAATCAATACGAACGGTATTTATCTGGATGCTCCCATCACCACAGCCCTTGATTCAGCTTATGGCAATGGCACCGTAACCCCCTATCAATGGAACGGTATCGTTCAACAAGTAGGAGTTGAAAATTTATCGCTTGAATCAAGTTTTGACAAACAAAATCCAAAAGACGAAGACCACCGTTGGATGGCAATCAGCCTTGACAATGTGCAAGATGCGTGGGTTCGTCAAGTAACCTTCAAACACTTTGCGGGTTCTGCGGTAAATGTACAGGCTTCTGCCAAGCGTGTTACCGTAGAGGATTGTATTTCGACTGAACCCATTTCTAAATTTGGAGGGCCACGCCGTTACACCTTCTTAACCACCCCACAAAAAACCTTATTTCAACGACTCTATGCCGAAGATGGAAATCATGACTTTGCGGTAGGTTTTTGTGCGGCAGGGCCTAATGCGTTTGTTCAATGTGAATCGCATTTACCGCATAATTTCAGCGGAACAATCGACAGTTGGGCTTCGGGCGTATTGTTCGATATTGTTAACGTAGAAAATAATGCTCTTCGTTTTGCAAACCGTGGACAAGATGGTCAGGGAGCAGGCTGGTCGGCTGCCAATAGCGTATTTTGGCAATGTTCGGCCGCTAAAGTCGAATGTCCTCAACCACCCACAGCTCAAAACTGGGCATTCGGAACTTGGGCTCAATTTCAAGGAGATGGGCACTGGGAAATGTCTAACGAACAAATCAAGCCACGAAGTTTGTACTATGCTCAATTACAAGACCGTTTGGGGAAAGAAGTAGCAAGCAGAACGTTCCTATTAAGTACGCCAACCGAAGCCTCTAGTAGCCCCAAAGTAGAAGTGGCGATGGAGTTGACCGCACAAGCGGTACGCCCTGCGGAAACCTTAGTGTCTTATATTTTAGAGGCAGGAAAAAGACAAGTGATTCCAATAGCTCAGTCGTTTGTGAAGACACAAACAACGGCTACAACACCGCCCCCATTGTCTTCGTTGTCTGTGTCTTCCCAGACAACGGCATCGTCTTCGTCGTCTGGGAAGACACAGACACCGGCACAGTCAAGCGTAACCATGACGGTTAAAAACGGTTGGTTGGTGCGTAATAACGAAATTGAAGTGGGTCGTAAACACGATGTACCGTGGTGGTCGGGAGTATCAAGACCTTTTGGATTAGCCAATGCCAAACCGCATATCACTCGCTTTGTTCCAGGACAAACAGGCGTGGGCTTAACCGATGATTTAGAAGAACTAAGTGATTGGATGACCGAAAATAATATCAAAACCATTGACCATAATTACGGACTTTGGTATGACCGAAGAAGGGACGACCACGAGCGTATTCGTCGTATGGATGGCGAAGTATGGGTTCCTTTTTACGAACTACCTTTTGCTAGAAGTGGACAAGAAACGGCTTGGGACGGATTGAGTAAATATGATTTAACCAAATACAATAAATGGTATTGGGGTCGTCTAAAACAATTTGCAGACCTTGCCGATCAAAAGAATTTAGTCTTGATTCACCAAAACTATTTCCAACACAACATCATTGAAGCAGGGGCTCATTACGCCGATTTTCCGTGGCGACCAGCAAACAACATTAACAAAACGGGCTTTCCAGAACCTGTTCCGTATGCGGGCGATAAGCGAATTTTTATGGCAGAGCAATTTTACGATATTACGCACCCTGCTCGTCGCCAATTTCATCGAGCTTATATCCGTAAATGCCTTGACAATTTTGTAGGAAACTCCAGTGTCATTCAACTTATTGGAGCAGAATATACGGGGCCATTACACTTTGTCGAATTCTGGATTGATGTGATTAAAGAATGGGAAAAAGAAAAAGGAAAGTCCGTTACGATTGGTTTGAGCACTACCAAGGACGTACAAGATGCGATTTTAGCCGATAAAGAACGTGCCAAAACCATTGACCTCATCGATATTCGCTATTGGCATTATCAATTCAACGGTACGACTTACGAACCCAAAGGAGGACAAAATTTAGCCCCAAGACAACACGCTCGTTTACTAAACCCAAAG
>JBMLRK010000483.1:0-1960 GCA_049241065.1 Spirosomataceae bacterium | reverse complement strand
TACGGCATTAACCAAGCCTTCAAAAGAGCAATTTCTGCTTCTGTTGGGTTTGTTTTTGGGGTTAAGATATTCTTTTCTGTAATTTCAGGAATGAATAAAGGAGTCGTTAATTTTGTCTCTACTTTTTTGTCTCCTTGCTTACGTAACACAACCATTTCAACAGGGTCGCCATCTTTTACTTCTTTCATAAAGTAAGCTCTCGTGTCACGGAAGGTTTCTAAACCTAGTGGTTTTCCGTTCAACGAAACAAATTCGTCTCCTGCTTTTAAGCCTAGTTTAGCACCAAATTCATCAATACCGTCTTCGTCAATAATAAAAATCCCTTTTGTTTCTGGATTTACCCCTAAGTTATACACCGAAACGCCCAACGACTTTTCTCTTTTCTTTTGGCTTTTTGCGTAATCAATTCCTACACTACCCAAAATTTCTACTAACGGCAAAGGCTTATTTCCTTCTACATACGTTTTAAAGAACGTACGAATTTCTGGGAAACCTGTTATCTCGGTGATTTTATCGAACAACTCCGCATCGTTAAATGACTTATCTTTTCCGTAATATTTTGACAAATCACGCATTAGGTTTTGCGTTCCGTACTTTCCACCCGAAAGCTGACGTAACTTAATATCTAAACACAAACCTATCAAAGCTCCTTTTTCATACACATTTTGATACTGGTCTTTGTATTTATCCAAGACATCCGCACTCATTTCTGTAAACGGAAGCGTATCTTTATAACGGTCGTTCATGTTAGAAATCTTGTTTCTCAACATATTCAAATACATCGGCAATTCAATTAAGCCGTATTTGATTTGCATGTGTCCCGCTGCATATTCGGTCATTCCTTCATACATCCACAAATGTTTTGACATTTTCGGTTGGTTAAAATCGAAATTCCCAATTTCTTCTGCATGAATACTCAAAGGGGTAACAATGTGGAAAAACTCGTGCGAACACACATCTTTCACCGTTTGCGACAATTCTTCTGAAGAAGATTCTGGCAAATAATAGAACGAAGAATACGAATGCTCTAAAGCACCATAGCTACCGTTTTTCAAATTATCAGACAACACGATGATGAATGCGTATTTCTTAATAGGCAATGTCCCTCCTAAATATTCTTTTTGAGCTTCCAATAAGGTTTTCACATTCGCAGCAATCTCCGCAGAAGTTGCCTGTTTGTTAGGCGAATAAACCGAAATCAAAATATCTGCACCACCCACTTTCAAAATCGTTGTATCGGGCTTTGAATACATGATGGGAGCATCCACTAAATCGTTATAAGTTGAGGTTGTGAAGGTATCTGCTTTATCATCCGATTTCACCGCAGTCATGGATGTTGAGCCATAAAAACCTGCTGGTTTCGTGAATGTTACTTCGTAAGCGACCTTTTTAAGGTTATCGAAATAACCAAAGAAACCGTGTGTATTAATCGCAAACAAGGAATCTTTTTCGATGTCTGTACCTGCTGGTTCAAAGATATATTCGCCTTTGATTTCGGGAGAATCCCATGAATCATCCACTAAATAGCTAACTTTAGTAAGCGTCTTCGCTCCCTTAATTTTGTAACTATTGGCATTTACTTTTTCAACCGAAAGGGCTTTTCCTGCTGCATTAAAAGCCTTGAAATTAGACACATAACGACCAAAATCATAATTGGCATACGTACCTGGAACAATTTTAGGTAAGTTATAAACAATTTCGTCTTGATTGATTTTAGGTGTGATTAAAACCACTTCCAATTTATCGTGTTGAACTTTATTCAAATCAACAAAAAACTGATAGTTTGCTGATTGATTAACTTTTTGACCAAAGAGGTTTCCAACCGTTAGGCATACTAAGAGGGTTAAGAAATTAAGGAATTTGAAGTTCATTATTACGGCGTTGCTCTCACCCCGAAAGGAGCGTTTTTTATATAAATGTAAACCCAGTCGGGATTGGGTTCTGATAAGGTGCAATTTAC
>JBMLRK010000482.1:0-4872 GCA_049241065.1 Spirosomataceae bacterium | reverse complement strand
ACTCCTTAATTTAATCTAATAATTAATTTTCAACATGAAAAAGTTACTTCTATTATCCATTTTTGCATCCTTTTTAATGACAGGTTGTAATTCATCGGACGTTGCTCCTGCCGAAAAACTAAGTGTTTCAGGTGAAGTTTCAGGAACTTGGAAAAAGGGTTCTATCATTACGGTGAACTCAGATTTAATAATTCCAGTCGGAAAATCATTAACTATCGAAGAAGGCGTAAGTATCGTAATGGATACGACAAGTAAGCCAGAATTCATCGTACAAGGGAATTTGTATGCGTTAGGTACATCGGCAAACCCAATCAAATTTTCTGTTCCAGAAACGGCGAAATTGGCAAAATACAAATTTGGACAGCTTTGGGGAGGAATTCTTGCTGCTAAAACGTGTACAGAAATGGTGTTGGACAACGTGATTTTAGAATATGGTGGAGCTGTAACAACAGAGGCATCTACGTCGGTAAAATTAGGTTTATACAAAGCTGAAAGTGGTGAGTTTGATCCAGCATTATGGTTTTCTAACACAGCAGGAAAATTGGTAGTAAGAAATTCAACGATCCGTAACTGGCGTGACGATGCTACGTATATTGAAGGTGGTAGTGTGATTTTTGCAAACAATGTTCTTCATACAACTGGTTTGAGTGGTGGTGAAGGCTTCAATATCAAGTCGGGTGTCGTAGCGGATATTGCTTTTAACTTGGTGTATAGCACCAATACAAATGCACTAAAATTATCAAGTACTGGTGGTCGTACACCACAAGCAATCGTGGTTGCCTACAACAATACCATTGTAAATACAGGTTGGAGAAGACCAACTATTAAAGGTGGTTCAATCTGGGTAGAGCAAAGTGTGCGTGCAAAATTGTATAATAACTTGATGGCAAACTGTCGTTTCGGAATTAAGAGAGATACCAAGCTTCCAGAAGATACAGCAAGTAGAGTGTCGAATAATTATTACTATGGCTATACTCAAACGGCGGTTGACCAGTTTCAAAATTCAAAAGAAATCTTATCTGGAACGAAAGAAATTAAAGGAACGAAAGCAGACGAAAACGATCCATTATTCGTGAATTATCTTAAAAGTACCGATTACTTAACGGCTGATTTATTAGCTACTTGGGATTTCCACTTATCGGCTAATTCTCCAGCATTAGGCAAAGGCTTAACTACGTTTACTCGTAATTTTAAAGATGGTATCGTCATCAATGGTGTTACCTACAAATCGCCAGACCCAGCAACTTACGTTGGTGCCTATGGTACAAAATAACCTTCATCAGTAAATTTTTGATTAATTTTTGCCTAAACACCAAGTCGAAAAGTAAGCCTCTTTAGGGTAAACTTGGAAGAACTTGGTGTTTTTTTAACCTTTCGATGTATGCGTATTATCCCTTTTTTAGGTATGAGTTTATTATTTGCTCAGGGATGTAGTTCTCAAGTAAATAATCAAAAAGTTATTTCGCCGATTGTGATTACGGAAACCGTAAAGTACGATACCGACGACCCTGCCGTTTGGGTAAATCCAACCGATGCGAGCAAAAGTCTTATTTTGGGAACAGACAAAAATCAAGACGGAGCTTTGTATGTGTTTGATTTACAAGGAAAAATCATTCAGGATAAAGTGGTTAAAAATCTACAACGCCCCAATAACGTAGATATTGAATATGGATTTTTAATAGGAGGAAAGAAAACGGACATTGCCGTAGTGACCGAACGCATGACCCATAAATTACGTATCTTTTCCTTACCCGATATGAAACCGATTGATGGGGGAGGGCTTCCCGTTTTTGAAGGCGAAACAGGAGCAGAGTTCAGAGATTTAATGGGTATTTCTTTATACAAAAATCCTCAAGGAGCTATTTATGCCATTGTAGGACGTAAATCAGGGCCGACGAACGGTGGTTATTTGTGGCAGTATTTATTAGAAGATACTGGAAAAGGAGAAGTGAAAGCTACATTAGTGCGTAAGTTTGGTACATACAGCGGGAAGAAGGAAATCGAATCCATTGCCGTGGACGACCAATTGGGCTATGTCTATTATTCAGATGAAGGGGTAGGCGTTCGTAAATACTATGCAGAGCCGTCTAAAGGAAATGAGGAATTAGCCCTTTTTGCTAAAACAGGTTTTTCAGAAGACCATGAAGGTATTTCCATTTATCAGCTCACCCCAACAACGGGCTATCTGTTAGTGTCGGATCAGGGAGCAAATAAATTTCATGTTTTTAGTAGAGAAGGAGCAAAAGGAAATCCGCATGAGCATTCTTTATTGAAAGTAGTAGAGGTAAAAGCCACTCAAAGTGACGGTTCTGAAACGGTTGCAATTTCATTTGGTAGTGCTTTTCCTAAAGGACTTTTTGTAGCCATGAGTGATAACAAAACCTTTCATCTTTACCGTTGGGAAGACATCGCAGGGAAAGAATTGAAAAGTATAAAGAAGTAAGTAGAATAACTCGATACCATCGTAAACACTAGGATGGTATCGAGTCACGACCTTTTAAAAATAAAGCCAATGCCCTTTAAACTGCCCTAAAGAATTGTATTCGAGTGTAGGAAAAGGTATTTTAATGAAGTTGAGTCCTTCAAAAACGGCTTTCATAAATTTTGATTTGGTCGGGATTTTACTCCAATCAATGTCTAATGAAAGGAAATATTGACGATAACGTTCGGTAGGCGGAATACTTACCCCTCTATAGGAACTAAGGTTCGAAAATTCGCCAAACATACCATTTGCTCCATAACCCACAGCGACATTCACCCACGAAGGAAGTTTTGATTTAGGAAGTAGGTGATTCAAATTTCCGCTAAACCAGTAAGTATGTCCGTTATAGTCATAAAACAAACTCTCCAGTGCATCGTGTCCTAAATAACCGTTGGCTTGGTCTGCGTAAGGAGAGCGGTTAAAACTGAATTTATAACGAATAAGTTGTTCATTGAACAATAATTCTTGCCCGATAATCAGAGCCGAACCTGCTGTATTGGCTAACATATCACTCCATGAAAAGCCCCATCCTTCATAGTAACCATCAAATACTTCAATCGGAGTTTGTAAAATAATGCCCATCGTTGCTCCATATAACAGTGCTTTGTTCTTTTTGACTCCCGCATTTCGAAGCATGGAGTAACCAATGTAGCTTTCCAGATAAGAGCCAAAGAAATGCCCAAATTTATCTACTTGTAAATAGCCTTCGGTGTCGTTGTACAGGTGAAAAGGAACGGGTTTGGAGTCTTTGTACCATACAAAGTTAAGATAAGACATACCGCCAAGATAAAAGCCCGATTCAAGTAAAATGGCTTTGGTAAGCTTCGCTTTATTGAGAGGAGGCGTAGCTACTAATGGAGTACTAGCTGCGGTACTATCAGGAGTACAATAAACACTATAGTCAGCAATAAATAGGAACAAAAGGAACACGTATTTTTTCATGATTTTGATAAAAAGGTTGTTAAAAAAGAGAATTATTCAATTAGGTTTAATACAAAAATAGCCAAACTCTTAGAAGAATTTGGCTACGGTAACGTAATGTCAAGGTGTTGGTCTTAGTCAACAAATCTAAACAAACGATTCCAACGAATTTTGCTTAGGAATGATTTGTTCGGGTCTAAAGACATCCAGATAAATACGGCTTTACCAACGATGTGGTCAGCAGGAACAAAACCAAAGAAACGAGAATCTTCTGAATTATGGCGGTTATCACCCATCATAAAATAGTAATCTTGTTTGAATGTATAAGTACTCACCGCTTTACCGTCGATACTCACTTTATAGTTTTCGATGACAACATTTTTGTTTCCTTCGTAATTTTTGATAACGTATTTGTATTTATCAATATTTACCGAATCCAACTTAATTGTTAAGCCTGCTTTCGGAACTTGAATAGGGCCATAATTGTCTCTGTTCCAGTTATAAAGCGGTGAACTCATTGGAGCATCTTCTTGATGAATAATATTTGAACCCACTTCCATTCTAGCTCCTTTCGGATACATATACGGAGCAACTTCTACCACGCCATCCATTTTCTTAATCGTAGCAATGTTATCCTCGCTCGTATTGATGATGTACAGATATAAACCTTTTTTAGCATCTACCGAGTCAGGTTGGAAAGGACCAGATACGTTATTATTTTCATGCCCCATGGCATCAACTCCGTTATAAATTCCCAGTTCTTCAAACGGCTCAAGGTTTTCAATCGCCTTCTTCGTTTTTAACGAATAGTTGTGTTGCATTTTCACGGGATTCACCGCTGCTTTTCCGTTTAAATACAACTGCATATCCTTAATTTCTACTACGTCTCCTGCAACCGCCACACAGCGTTTGATGTAATACGTACGTAAATCAACAGGAGCTAAATTTCCGTTTCCGTCCACATCTGCTGAGAAATTGGGTACGTTAAAGACTACTGCATCACCCCGTTTTACTTCCGAAAACCCAGGTAAGCGATAAATCGGTAAATCTAACCAAGTTAAGTAAGAAGGTAAATCTGTCCCCCAAATCTTTTGGTGCGTCAATGGCATTTGAAGTGGCGTTTTAGGAGTACGCACCCCATAATGTAATTTGCTCACAAACAAGAAATCGCCAACCATCAAGCTACTTTCCATAGAAGAAGTTGGAATGGTGTATGCTTCAAAAAGAAAGAATCGGATTAAGGTAGCAGCTACTACTGCAAATACCACAGAATCTAACCATTCACGGAGAGCAGATTTCTGGGTAACTTTTTTTTCAGCCATTGTTTATAACTAGTTATTTAATTGTTTTTTTAAAAAGGCACATAGGCAATGAGTTTTTTCAATGCAAGTAGGCAACGAGGCACGAAGCCCAAAAGTACAATAGCCCTGAAGGGGCGACACACATCAGGATAGGGTGAAGCCCTATCA
>JBMLRK010000481.1:0-27117 GCA_049241065.1 Spirosomataceae bacterium | reverse complement strand
TAAGAATTAAGATTCTGTATTCATTAATAACTGCGTTTGTTCTGTTTTACTCCTTAATACAACTATATAATACGTTGTAGTGAGAAAGATTTGACGAATAACTTACCATTTCGTTGAAGTACCATTTCGACTCCCTTTCCTTCTTTAGTTTGAAGTATCTTATATATATCTGAAATTTGAATCTCCTTTGCTAAATTTCCATTGACAGCTACAATTAAGTCTCCAGCTTGGATTCCCGCATTTTTGGCTGGGCTGCCTTCCATTATATTATCCACAATGAACGTATGAAAATCATTTCCTCTTGCGACTATTTCCATACCACTCATATTGTATTCAAATGTTTCTTTCAAAGACTTTTTTATAGGCTTTAGTAATATATAGTTATCCCTATAATTAAAGGTAACCTTAAATCTACGTAACAACTCACAACCAATAGCTCCTTGTCTTTGTGTTTCATTAGCACCGCTATAAATTTTTTGTGAACTATCAGGAAAAGATGCAATCAGGTCATTGATTTCATAAGAGCCTAATTTCATTTTTCGAATTCTACCCAGTTTGCCATGTATAATACCATTTAATCCTCTTCCTAATTGCGTATTAATTACTTTATCTGGCATTCGAAGTAAACTTGTATCTTGTTTTTCTAAAAACAAGGCATGGTTGGCTCCTGTATCTATCAATAATTTTAAAGGCTTCTTTTTATTAGATGTTTCGACTTGCAAACCTGAAAAATACGGTTTGGATTTTTCTATCGAGATGTCGAAGCGTTCCCCTTTTTCATGTTTGACAGAATAGGAGTCAGGTTCGTAAAGAACTATATTACGATTTACAAAGTCAATCGTCACTACGAATCGGTCAAAGAGGTCAAATCCCCAGACACCATGAATCGGTACACCAATGTATTCTCCTAGATTGATTGCATTGTTCTTTATTACTAATACATTCTGTTTATAGCCTGTCATTTCCCCCATTCTAATTGTATTGCCAAGTGTTAAACCAGCCTCCACATTTTCACCTTCACCAATGCCTTGTAGTTGAATATTTCTTATATAAGGCATATCCAATTTTCTGATAGTAGCGGAATCTGTTAGTATTATTGCATTTACACCTGTATCAAGAATGAACCAAAGGGTATCGGAATTATTAATTGTTAAAGGAACTAAGATTAAATTTGCCTGTAGCAAAAAAGGGATTTTGGTAATTTTTCGCTGTTTATGTAATTCGAATCCGTACTTTTCATTAGAAAAATCCTTATTTTTGATTTTAGATTCAGGAAGTTCCCTGATTCCAGCAAACAAAGTTGGTTGATTTAGAACTTCCTTTTTAATCGGTACTATTTCTTGGCTATGACTCGTCGAAGCAAATAGTAGGATAAACATCATACAAACTATGTTTATCAAGCTTTGAGTTAAGTAGTGCGTTTTCATGACTTAAAAAATATTTATCATACAAATGATTATCTATTTATTGTACTTTTTGATGTATAAATAAAACTAATCCCATATTTTATATTCATAATGGGGAGATAAATGTATAAATAAAATTGCACTATTCTAAATAAAAAGATAAAATAACCAATATATTGATTTGTATCAATAACTATTTACAGTGAAAAGCATATTGATTTCACGAGCGTTTCATTCGAATTGCTTTAGCGAAAAAGCCATAAACAATAATAACCCACTATAACCCCACGTACTAATTATGTCTATTTCTTTACGTAATCTACTGACTGCTATAAGTCTTGTAACTCTTGCGAGTTCATGCGTTAGCCAAAAACAATATGGTGATTTGCTAAAAGACAAAGACCGTCTTGATGTGAATGTAGAAAGAGCCCACAAAGAAATTCGGGAACTGAAAGAGAGTAAGTTGAATTTAGAAGATCAGATTAAGGTAAAAAATGTTGAGATTGAGAAATTAGACCAACAGGTAAAGAGCTATAAACGCCAGGCCTTAGAATTAACTGACAAATTCACCGTTTTGGAAGAACAGATGCAACGCATGAGTGCTGATTTGGAGTTAAAAAAGACAGAAAGTGCCGCTTTAATCACGTCTTATGAGCAACGTATTAGCGAGTTACAACAAGCTACTTCTAAAATCAAAGGCTTAAAAGGAAAGAAAAAAGCTGTAAAATCAAGCATTAAGTAAAAGACCCTAAAACCTCATTTTAGAAAAATGAGGTTTTTTGTTGTCGATATTTCAAGAACTAAGGTAATAGTCTATAAATTTGTAATTCAATTATTTCTAATAACTAAAACATCAGTAGGAGCTTACGAGCCTACTAACAATCAAACATGAGAAAGAAAATCGTTGCAGGTAACTGGAAAATGAACAAAACAATGGAAGAAGCATTAATCTTAGCTTCAGAAGTTGTGAATATGGTAAAAGACGAAGTATCGACAGACGTAACTGTTATTATGGGAGTTCCTTCGTTATACTTAAATACGTTGAAAAGTTATGTAGAAGGCGTTTCTAATGTTAGTCTTGCTGCACAAAACTGTCATCAGAAAGCATCAGGAGCATTTACTGGTGAGATTTCAGCTCCAATGTTAAAGTCGATTGGTATTGAATATGTGATTTTAGGACACAGCGAGCGTCGTCAATATTTTGGTGAAACAAATGAGCAATTAGCAGAAAAAGTAAATATTTCTTTAGAAAATGGTTTAAGCCCAATTTTCTGTTGTGGAGAATCATTATCTGAACGTGAAGCAGGCGGTTATTTAGAACTTGTTGCTTCTCAATTAACAGCAAGTCTTTTCCACCTTTCGGCAGAAGAATTCGCTAACGTTGTGATTGCATACGAACCAATCTGGGCTATTGGAACAGGTGTTACGGCTTCTTCGGCACAAGCACAGGAAGTACATGCTTATTTACGTCAGCACGTTGCAGGTAAATATGGTCAAGAAGTTGCAGATAACACTTCTATCCTTTATGGTGGTAGCTGTAATGACAAAAATGCTCAAGAATTATTTGCTTGTGCTGATATTGACGGTGGATTAATTGGTGGTGCTTCGTTGAAATCTCGTGATTTCACGACTATTGCAAAGTCATACTAAGTAGTGATGCAGAATTGTGAATTTTAAATTTTGGATTTAATGCACTAGCTATCAGCTTTTTACAACAAAATGAAAATTAGCTAATTTTGCATGAGTACTTAATGACAATTAGTCGTCGATAATTTTAGTGAGAGTTCATTAAATTCTCGCTTTACAAATAAAAAGAGAGAGGCTTAGTTTATAAAGCTTCTCTCTTTTATTTTGAATTGACTTTATTTATGTTTTATAGGGAATGGTTAATCAGGTACTATTCTTGATGTTAACCCTGTGGTTTCTATTTTCCGCAAAACAATAAATTTTAAATGGCTTCAGTATTAATTGTTAAAGATATGTTCTTTCAAAAAATTATTGACTAGCGTTGATTTTGGCAAGTCATCGACTTCGTTTAACGAATAAAATACTAAGTCTTCTGGGAAGATATTTATTCTAGTCGAAAGTTCAAGGTGATAAAACTTTGTAAAAATCCGCTGATGTGATAATATATGTTTATAAGAGGTTGTTTCTTTGAGAATCGTCAACTCATTTTTTTGCTGACTCAAGAATGTATCTTGTTCTACTAAAACCTCCCAATCAAGTTCCTGCTTATCTTCTATTAAGTAAAAATCATACATTCCTTCCCAGACATCTTTGGGTTTCCGCTGTTTCATGGCAATTTTTTCACCCTTTTGAAAAACAAGATAATGGAAAAAACGCTCCGTTACTTTTGTTTTTTTAGTCTTAATCGGCAACACCGCCTGTTTGCCTGTCGCATTTGCCATACACTCGATTTGAAATGTACAAAACATACATTGAGGCGATGCAGGGGTACAATATAAAGCTCCAAACTCCATAATTGCCTGATTGTATGTATCCGTTTGCTGTTCGGGTAGGAGGGAAGTTGCCAATTCGGTAAAGACTTTCTTGGCATTGGAACTACTAATATCTGTTTCTTCCCCAAAGACACGAGCCAAAACCCGATATACGTTACCATCCAAAACAGCCACCTTTTCACCAAAGGCAAAAGAAGCGATAGCCGCTGCGGTATAAGTGCCGATTCCTTTCAGGTTTAATAACTCTTGATACGTATTAGGGAAAGAACCTCCATAATTTTCGACAACCATTTTGGCGGTAGTGTGTAAGTTTCTGGCTCTTGAATAATAGCCTAAACCCTGCCATAAACGAAGGACTTCCTGCTCATCAGCCTGTGCCAAGTCTTGAACGGTGGGAAAAGCCTCTACGAATGCCTTATAATAAGGTAGTCCTTGAGCGACTCTAGTTTGTTGTAGAATAACTTCCGACAACCATATATAATAAGGGTTTTTAGTATGTCTCCAAGGCAAATCACGCAGGTTCGATTTGTACCAGTTAATTAGCTTTTCAGCGAAAAATATTTTCTCCAATTGATTATTTTTTTAATGAACCTAATGAAATTGTACAATTCAGAGATAAATTAAATACAATGATTTATCTCTTTCGACACATAAGTAAACTACAAATGACTAACAACTAAGGAATTACAGAAAAAAAGCACGGATATTTATGATTTCATTCTTTCATATTTGAAAGCAAAGTCGTACCTTTGTGACCCTTAATAATCAGAGGGTTATAATTTGAGTTTTTCGTTTTAGTAAATTTTATCGTTTTACGTGCAAGTTAGTACTATTTCGAGAGGATTTTATAAGCAAAACTGCAATCAACAACCATTGTTTAATAAATTTTATTAACTCCTAAAATTTCAAAAAAGTGACAAAAGCAGACGTAATCGCAGAAATCGCAGACAAGACTGGTATCGACAAGGCAGATGTTTCAAGTGCATTAGAGTCGTTCTTCTCAGTAGTAAAAGACAACCTTTCAAAAGGTGAGCCAATCTATGTTAGGGGTTTCGGTAGCTTTGTAAACAAGAAAAGAGCGAAGAAAGTTGCTCGTAATATTTCAAAAAATACATCTATCGTAATTGACGAACATTACATTCCGAGTTTCAAACCTGCTAAAATCTTTGTTGAACAGGTTAAAACTAACGCATAATCAATTAAACGGTATTTTATTTTTATACGGTAGTGTATAACGGAATTATTAAAATCACGTTATCAGTAAAGTACAATTTAGGTTTCTCTTTTGAAGATAAGTTGAATCAAAAATTACTTAACCAATTTCATTAAAAATACCTTTTTATGAAAAAGCCTTTCATCATCATTATTGTCGTTGCGTTGGGACTTGTAGGCTCATTGTATAGCTTACCAAAAGTGGTTGTGAGTGATGAAAACAAGAAATTAGAACAACCCAACAAAGAGGCGAGTATGCCATCTGCGAACCGAGATAAAGCAGGAGATTCAAAAGAAGCCTCTGCTAGTGTTGACGAGAAGCATGGTAGTGGATTGACTTCAGCACAAGAGAAGGTGGTGGAAGAACTGAAGGCAACGTTCGAGGGGAGTTCTGGAAAAGAAGCAAAAATTAAAGCTGCTTCGAGTTTAGTTGAAAGATACACAGAATATACTCAGTATGACAATGCCGCTTATTATGCGGAAGAAATTGCAAAGTTGAACCCTAGTGAAGAGAATTTGATGAAAGCGGGTAATTTATATTACGAAGCCTTCACCTATTCATTGAAAGAGGAAAAGACGACTAAAATGGGAGAAAAGGCAAGAGCATTGTTCACACAAATACTTGCTAAAAATCCAGACAATTTATTAGCGAAAACCAACATGGCTATGACGTACGTATCGTCGTCGAACCCCATGCAAGGCATTTTGATGTTAAGAGAAGTTATTGCCAAAGAACCTGAATATGAACCTGCGTTGTTTAATTTAGGTATTCTTTCAATTCGCTCAAACCAGTATGCTAAGGCGGTAGATCGTTTTAAGCAATTACTCCAGATTAATCCCGCCAATTCGAAGGCTGCCTTAAACTTGGGTTATTGTTTAGCTGAATTAGACAGAAAAGAAGAAGCCAAACAGATTCTTGAAAAAGTCCTAAAATCTTCTAAGGATATTCAAGAGAAAGCAGCCGCTCAGGAGATTTTGTCGAAGTTACAATAAGGCAAAGAAGGACAGGAACGATATGAAAAACCTTTCATGTTTATCAATATTGTCGTATCTTTCGCCACTTTTCAAAATATTTTTTTAACATTTTAAAACTTAAAAGTCATGCCTTGCGGAAAGAAAAGAAAAAGACACAAAATCGCAACACACAAAAGAAAGAAGCGTCTTAGAAAGAATAGACATAAGAAAAAATAGTGATTAGGTTTTTTTAGACTGTATATCAGGTAATTTTTTAGCTGGTAGTCTCGTCTAAATACCGAATCTCTTAGTAAAAACAGGCAATTTTTCACAAAAAGAAAAATGCCTGTTTTTGTCGTTTCATTGAGATTGTCAAGTAGCTAACGAAATTTTAGTGTTCTTCGATTAAAATCACTTCATTTATTATGTTGATTTTCTATTTCAAGAACGCTATCGGAAATGATACCAAGCATTTATAATTTAGTCCGATAATTTAGAGTTCCTATCGACAGGCTTTTTTTTGGTATCGCCCACATTCAAAATCAATGTAAGATTGATGATAGACTAAATTTTAGAAAACATTGGCTACTGTTATTGGGGTAGTTAAATGTCTTTTCACTATTCTAACCATGAAATCGTATTTATCCTTTTCATAGTTGGCACGCACTCATCTACTTGTCAATCCTTACCACGATTTTATACCAACACTACGCACGACACTCACGACGACAATATATTTTCTTATTTTCGTTCATGCTAAATCCTTCAATCTCCTGTGAGTAATGAATTAATCATCAATTCGACTCCCAAAGGTGATCGAATAGCTCTTTTGCAAGACAAAAGAATTGTCGAATATCACTTAGAGGAGTCCGAGCCACACTTTTCAGTAGGAGATATTTATCTCGGTACCGTAAAGAAGATGGTTACGGGATTAAATGCGGCATTTATAGACATTGGTTATGAGAAAGATGCTTTTCTTCATTACCATGATTTAGGGCCGAATGTCAACTCCCTGAATAAGTTCACGAAAGATGTCATCGCTGGTAGAGCCAATACTGGTCGATTAGACAATTTCAAGCTAGAACCAGAGATTGATAAACATGATAAAGTAGATAAGGTATTAGCCAAAAATACCCCAATACTGGTTCAAGTTGTCAAAGAGCCGATTTCCACGAAAGGACCAAGATTATCTTGCGACATTTCAATAGCTGGTCGCTATACCGTATTAGTTCCCTTTTCGAATGGCGTAAATATCTCTAAAAAGATTACCGCCAAAAGTGAACGCCAACGCCTACAACGTCTTATCTCTTCTATTAAGCCTGCTAACTTCGGTGTAATTGTAAGAACAGTAGCTGAAAGCAAAGACGTTGAAGAATTGGACAAAGACTTGAAAGAGTCGTTAGCAAAATGGGAGGCTGGTATTAAAGCCCTTCGTTCTGCGAAACCGAGAGATAAAATAATCGGTGAAATGAGTAGAGCAACCTCGATGCTTCGGGATTTGTTAAACGAAAACTTTGATAGTGTTATCGTTGATACACCAGAGCTTTTCCAAGAGGCAAAAAATTATGTCTCGCACATTGCCCCTGAAAAAGAGAAAATTGTAAAATTACACCAAGGAAAAAACAAGGTGTTTGAACAGTTTGGCATTGAGAAACAGTTAAAGATGCTTTTTGGTCGTTCGGTGAGTTTACCGCATGGAGGCTATTTAATTGTTGAACATACCGAAGCCCTACACGTAATTGATGTTAACTCTGGTAATAAATCCAATAGTGAGGAAGACCAAGAAGCAACAGCCCTTAGCGTAAACCGTGAAGCAGCGAAAGAGATTGCTCGCCAATTGCGTCTGAGAGATATGGGTGGTATTGTCGTTATCGACTTTATTGACATGAAAAAAGCGGAGAATAAGAAGCTGATTCATGACATTATGAAGGAGGAGATGAAAGGCGACCGCTCGAAATATACCATCTTGCCTTTAACTAAGTTTGGCTTAATGCAAATTACTCGTCAGAGGGTTCGTCCTGAGATGAATGTAGTCACTGCGGAAACGTGCCCTACTTGTGGAGGGACTGGTAAAATCACGGCAAGTATTGTGGTATCGGATGTAATCGAGCATCACCTCGAACACATTCTAGTAAAACAAAACGAAAAAAAACCGACGATTTTATTACACCCTTTTTTGCATTCATTCTTTACAGTTGGCTTTCCTTCTCGTAGAATGAAATGGTATTTTAAGTATAAAACTTGGGTGAATTTACTTCAAGATAGCTCAATGGGCGTGACTGATTTTAAATTCCATAATAGTCAAGGTGAACCAATCGAATTGATTGGGTAATCCAATAAAGAGCCTGTACTTTTCTGAAGTACGGGCTTTTTTATGCCCTTTTCAGCACAGATTAAGCAATTTCACTTATGCAACAACATTGCATAAGTGAAGATTTTATACTACCTTTACAGTTCATCACAACAGATACTCCCTTGAAATCATTCAGCATTTTTCTCCTTTTTATCTTATTGACCAATTCCTCGCTAGGACAAACAAATCCTTGCGATTGCCATATCAAAGGCACTGTTCGAGACAAAGAAACAGGCAAAGCACTGGTTGGAATTAATGTTCAATTAAAAGGAGCTAACAAAGGAATGGTCAGTACCAGCAAAGGCGAATTTTCCTTCAAAGGACTTTGCCCTGGTAGCTATACCCTCATCACTTCGGCAGTTGGCTATCAGGCAAGTGAACAACATTTTGACTTAGCAAAAGAACACGAAAGTAATGTTCTCTTAGAAGAAGCCGACGAGCATTTACAGGAAGTACTTGTCGTGGGAAAACAGCATACAATCACCTCACAAGCCAGCTCAAACGTTTCGGGTAATGCTTTAGAGCAAACACGGGGTAACTCCTTAGGTGAAGCTTTAAAAGCTATTACAGGGGTAACTACCTTACAAACAGGAAGCTCCATTTCAAAACCTGTTATTCACGGAATGCACTCGAACCGAGTATTGATTATGAATAACGGTATTCGCCAAGAGGGACAACAATGGGGGGCAGAACACGCTCCAGAAATAGATCCTTTTGTTGCCAAGAAATTGACGGTTGTAAAAGGTGCAGCAGGCGTGCGTTATGGGTCAGATGCTATTGGAGGCGTTATTTTAGTTGAACCCGCCAAACTTCCCGATTCGAGCCGTATGACGGGCGAAGCTAATCTAGTCGGCTTTTCAAACGGAGGACAAGGGATTTTATCAGGTATTCTACAAGGTGGTATCCAACCCTTATCTGGCTTTTCTTGGCGAGTTCAAGGAACAATTAAAAAAGGAGGGAACATTCGTGCGGCCGACTATTACTTATTAAACACAGGTATTGAAGAACAAAATTTCTCGCTAAATGCTGCTTACCAAAAAGCCAATGCAGGGGTCGATGTCTTCTTTAGTCAATTCAATACAACTATTGGTATTTTTACAGGCTCGCACATTGGTAATGTGGAAAACTTACAAGAAGCCCTGAGTTTATCCAGACCTTTAGCGATTTATACCCCAAGCAGTCTGAGCTATACCATCGACAAACCCAATCAGGATTTACAGCATAATTTACTCAAAGTAAAAGCTTTCTGGAATTGGGATAAACTAGGAAAATGGCACTTGACCCTTGGGCGACAATATAATTTCAGAGCAGAATACGACGTACAACGAGGCACAAAAGCCTACGTGCAAAGTTTTAGGCTAGAAACCTATACGGGCGAATTGTTATTAGAACACCGCCCTTTATTTCAAAAAATCACAGGTTCTGTTGGGCTTACAGGAATGATACAGTCCAACTTATCCACAGGAACTGACGTGAGACTTCCTTTTTCTCGTACCATTCTCATTCCGAATTATGAAAGTAACACGGTGGGAATGTTCATTATTGAGAAATACGCTGTAGGGAAATTCGATTTCGATGCAGGATTACGAGCAGATACTCGCTTATTGACTAGTTACCGAAAAGCCGATGCCCCTTCAGAAGAAATATTAGTTCGTCAGCACCATAACGAAAACTTTGCAGGCTCATTAGGAGGTATTTATACCTTTAACGATGCTTTTTCGGTACGCTTGAATATCTCAACCGCTTGGAGACCGCCTTCGGTGAATGAATGGTATAGCCAAGGAGTACACCACGGAGCAGCTTCCTACGAGCAGGGAGATTTGAACTTACAGCCCGAAAGAGCCTTGAACACGTCCTTAACCTTTACTTACACGACTGAACGCCTAGCATTAGAATTGGGAATCTACCATAACCGAATTGCCAATTACATTTACTTACGTCCAGCCGATTCGCTGGTTTATACCATCCGAGGAGCATTTCCACTGTTTCAATACAAACAATTGGATGCTATTTTTCAAGGAATTGATTTCTCGGGAAGTTATCGCCTCAGTAAGCAACTTACTTTTAGCAGTAAACTCGCCCTTTTGAGGGCTTTCCAACAAGGAACACAGCAGTTTTTGTACGGTATTCCTTCCGACAGGTTGGAAAATACCTTGCAGTGGAACTTCTCTAAAAAAGAGGCGTATTTAAGTATTGGCAATCAATTAGTAGCCCAGCAAACTCGTGTTGAACCCAATGCCGATTTTGCCCCAGCACCAGCAGGCTATTCCCTTTGGAATGTTCAAGCAGGTATGCGCTTGCCTTTAGGAAAAAGCCAGAGTATTAAAGTAGGACTTAGTGTGACCAACCTCCTCAACGTTTCTTACCGAGAATACATGAATCGTTTCCGCTATTTTACCGATGATATGGGAAGAAACATCGCTTTACGCTTAACTTATGAATTTTAATTTTGCAACAATAGTGCAAAAACAAAAATGATTCGTATTTTTGCAACATTGTTTCATCTAATTAGCACACAATGAAAAAAATGCACTATTGGGGCTATTTGTTAGCCATAGCGACGGTAATAAGCTCATGTTCTAAAGGAACGGACATTGACCCGAATACGGACGAAAACGAATTGATTACGACGGTAAAATTGAATTTTACGGAAAAGGGAACAAGTACGACCAGTACCTTTGTGGTAATTGACCCAGACGGAGCAGAAGGGCCAAAAGCAATTAGCCAATTAGACAAGATTACCTTGAAGGCTAATAAAAGCTATGATTTTACGATAACGATTTTAGACGAAACCAAAAATCCAGTATCGGATATTACGACAGGAATTGAGGCAGAAAAAAATGACCATTTGTTCATTTACACACCAAGCCCAAGCAGTTTGTTAAGTTTTGTGATTACAGACAAAGACAGTAAGGGTTATAATGTAGGTCTGAAAGCAAGCGTTACCACAACCGCAGCAGGTACAGGTAAGTTGAAAGTACAATTACGTCATCAACCAAGCGTAAAAGACGGAACGGCTATTCCTGGAAGCGATGACATTAACCAGACTTTTGATGTGGTGGTTAATTAGACTTTATATCCATAATAAACAGAAAAATTGTACAAACAAATATAGCCAATAGTTCCAAAAAATGGAACTATTGGCTATATTTGTTCTATTATGAGAATAGTAGCAAAAAGCACATTAAAAGATTTTTGGGAAATCTACACAGACTCAAAAACAGGTTTACTTAGTTGGTATGAGAAAATGAGTAATACTGACTATAAAAATCCACAGGAAGTTATTTCAGATTTTAAAGGTGCTGATTATGTAGGCAATGAAAGAATTGTTTTTAATATAGCTAAAAACAAGTTTCGACTTATCGTTTCATTCAACTACGAATTCAACGCTTGCTGGATCAAATTTGTAGGAACGCACAAGGATTATGACCGAATTGATGCAAAAACAGTGGAAAATTATTAATGAATCTTATGGAAAACTTTCAAGTCAAACCAATCAAAAACGAGATTGAATATAAAGAATCGTTTAAAAAACTCAATGAAGTTTGGGCGGCAAAACCGAACACACCAGAAGGGGACACCTTAGAATTACTACTAATGGTGATAGAGAAGTACGAAGCGGCACATTATCCAATGCCAAAACTTGACCCAATTGAAGCAATTAAGTATAAAATGGAAGAGAATAGCTTAACACAAAAAGACTTGGTTAAGTATTTTGGAACAAAATCAAGAGTGTCAGAAGTGTTAAACAGAAAAAAACCTTTGACATTAAAAATGATAAAAACACTGTATCAACACTTTGGTATCCCTGCTGAAACGTTACTAGCTTAATGGGGTTTTTCCAATCATAAATAGTGATACCTAACAATAGTAAAACCATTAAGGAGTTAAGAATATTGAGAGATACTGACAAAACTTAATACACTCAACTTCTTAATGGTTAATAGAATAAACAGACAAACCTCATCCGTTTAGCCCTTTTTAAACCTTAAAAACGAATTCCAAAATCAAGACCAATCAAGGTATTCTTCGTCATCAAATCCGCAAATTCTGGACTGTTATTAATTTGGGTAAGCCCACGTTGGTACTGTAATCCTACAAAAATCACGTCTCCGTTAGCACTAATCGGAATTTCTGTTCCTAGACCAATCAGCATATTAATGTCGCCAAAAGTGAATACGCTCGGTAAATTGGGTAGCCTTTGTTGATATTGATAAATAGGATTTGATATTTTATCCAACGCTTTTTCGGCAATTTTCACATCAAACGTTCCTCCAAATTGTAGATAAATAGGAGTTCTGTTATCCATAATTTGACTACTAAAAATCTTAATTGTTGCAGGAATTTGGAGGTATTGCAAATTATAACTCGCATTAGCACTTTTCGTTTCGTCAGACGTTAAAGGTTTAGCCGTAAACACATCATTATTATAAAAGCTACTACCTACGGCATAGTTTACGCTTTTCACGGTGTAAAGTAAGCCCGTACTAAAAGCATAGTTTTGACTAAAATAAAAATCAGCAATAGGCCCTACAGTCATTCGCAAACCAACACCATCACTAGTTGCTGTTTTAAAATTTCTCAAGCCTTCTACCGAGTTAACAACGATTCCTGGAGAGAATTTAAAGCCAATTCTTGCCCCATGAAATAAACCCACACTCCCTTGCCCATATCCAGTAGGATAGATATTTTCATATTGTGCAAATCCCTTCGTGATGCCAATCAACATAAAAAGGGCTAAGATTACATTTTTCTTCATAATTTTGTATGTCTGTGTTTGATTTTATCATCCTTGTTTATACAGCAGGTTCAGTAAGTCGTACAATAATCACGACCCCAACTAAGTTTAGAAACAAACAAGCTGTATCAGCATCTACCTTAACAACGACGACATGCGTAATTTTCTTAAAATTTGTATCGCTTTTTTTTCAACAATCATCCTTTTTTCGTGTTCTAATCAAGAGGACAGCGGCGACCCAGATGTCAGTAATGTACCCGTTACGATTTCGATTCAGCGTATCGACAAGGAGCTTTTCGCTTGTAAGACAGTTGAAGAGGTACTTAACCTCCTATTGAAACACAAAAAAATTTCGGAAGCTTATTTTCAGAAGCCTATCGGTGAGTTTCCAGCATTAGCTCAAGAACTCTTTGGTTTAATAACCAATAAAGGCTTACAAGCGTTCTATCAGCAAGCTCAAGAACCTGCCTTTTTTGGCGATAACAAACTAGAAACAGATTTTAAAGAAGCTTTTCAACACCTCAAATATTATTATCCCGACTTCAAAGAGCCTAAAATCTATACCGTTTTTACAGGTTTTTGGGGTCAAGGAACACTAGGAAATCGTGAAGTAATGGTATCGGATTCGGCAATCATTATAGGACTAGACTATTTCATGGGCAAGAAAGCGAATTTTTTACCCGATGTCTATGACTATCAATTGCAAAAAACCTATCCAGAATCAGTGGTTGCCCAGTGTATTTTATTACTTTCGCAACGCTATAACGCAACCAATCCTGCCGATAAAACGTTGTTAGCAGAGATGATTTGGTACGGAAAAGGATATACCTTTGGAAAAGTAATGATGCCGTCCAAAGCAGATAGTACTTTTTTGGGTTATACCGACCGCCAAGTTAGCGAATCGTATGACAATCAGGCTTCAATTTGGGCTCATTTTATTGACGAAAAATTATTATATACCATCCAAGACCCTGTAAAAGCAAAATACGTTGGCGACCGTCCAAGTACTCCAGAAATTGGACCAGCTTGCCCAGGAAGTATTGGAAGATGGTTAGGTTTCAGAATTGTATCCAAGTATTATTACGACGACGAGAAGTTGACCATTCAAGAATTAATGAAAAATCCAGATGCTCAAAAAATCTTCGAAGCATCTAAATACAAAGGATTACCTGACGAAGAGTAAAAGTTTAGGGTAAAAAGTGTAACGTTTATGAGTAATTTTCTGAATCAGGAAAACTCCTAAACTTCACAACTTATATACCTTAAACTCCCTCAATTAGTATCACTAAAACACACACAGCGAATCAATATTCGCCGTAAAACTTATGGCAAAGCGTAGTGAAAAGTTTGGCGAGGGTGTAAATCCTCAAGACAAAAAAAAGATTAGCAAAGAAGGCTTACATCAAGCCTATCGTATTTTTAAATTTACGGCTCCGTACAAAGGGATTTTCTTTCTAGGATTCATCTTCTTGATTCTCTCTCAGATTACTACCATGAGTGTTCCTTTATTGATGGGACAAATGGTTGGTTCTATTTTAGGTCCAAAATCAAACGGCTCAGGAATTTCGTCTTTGGCATCCGCAAGCCCTATGTCGGGGCAATTACAAGGTTTACTAAAAGATGGAGTACCGAAGTTTGACCTTGACCAAATGACCATTTTATTTTTAGTCATTTTGGCAGCACAGGCATTTTTCTCATTCTTTAGAGTATATACTTTTTCTCGTGTATCCGAACGTTCCATGCGAGATGTCCGTAGAGCCTTATATTCTAAAATGATTTCATTGCCTGTTACTTTCTTTGAAAAAAATAGAGTAGGGGATTTAATGAGTAGAATCACCTCAGACGTAACTCAGTTACAAGATATTCTATCGGTAACATTGGCCGAATTTTTCCGCCAAATCTTTACCCTTGTGGGTGGCGTATGCTTGATTGTCTATTTCTCAGGAAAATTGACGCTTTTCATGCTTTGCTCTTTCCCATTTTTGGTAGTAGCCGCTATTGTTTTCGGAAAATTTATTCGTAAAAACTCCAAACGAGTACAAGACGAGTTGGCAAAAACCAACGTAATTGTAGAAGAAACCCTACAATCTGTCAATGTCGTAAAAGCGTTTACGAACGAGCAATTAGAAGTAGATCGTTATACGAGTTCCCTTGAAAAAGTGCTTACATGGGCTTTGAAAACAGCTACTTACCGAGGTAGTTTCATTTCCTTCATCATCTTCGTATTATTTGGTGCGATTGTAGGCGTTGTTTGGTATGGTGGACATTTAGTTCAAGATGGCGAATTAACCTTCGACAAATTATTAACCTTTATTATTTATACAGGTTTTATTGGTGGTTCAGTGGGTGGTTTGGGCGATATGTATGCACAAATTCAAAAGACCATCGGGGCAGCAGGACGTATTTTGGAAATCTTGGAAGAAGATTCAGAAATTACGATTCAACCACAAGGTTCTAGCAATGTTATTAAAAATGTGGATATTAAAGGCAAGATTGAATACAAAAATGTACGTTTCTCGTATCCTTCTCGTCCAGATGTTGCCGTTCTGAAAAGCATTTCATTACACGTAAAAGCAGGAAACAAAATTGCCCTTGTAGGATATTCGGGTGGAGGAAAATCGACGATTGTAGGCTTGCTGATGCGTTATTATAAATTATCGGGCGGTGAAATTTTAATTGATGACAAAAATATCAATGATTTCGACTTAACTGCCTTACGTAAAAATATTGCCGTTGTACCACAAGAAGTAATGTTATTTGGAGGGTCAATTTTTGAAAACATCGCTTACGGTAAACCTGATGCGACCGTTGCCGAAATTGAAGAAGCTGCTCGTAAAGCAAATGCGTATGATTTTATTGATTCATTCCCAGATAAATTCCAAACCATTGTCGGCGAACGAGGCATTAAACTTTCGGGAGGGCAACGTCAACGGATTGCCATTGCTCGTGCTATCTTGAAAAACCCTGCTATTTTGATTTTGGATGAAGCCACAAGTGCTTTGGACTCTGAATCAGAAAAGCTCGTACAAGATGCCTTAGACAAATTGATGCAAGACCGTACCACTATCATTATTGCACACCGTTTGGCAACAATCCGTAATGTCGATACGATTTATGTATTGAAAGAAGGCGAAATTGCGGAGGCAGGTTCACACGATGAACTACTTTTGCAAGACGAAGGAATTTATAGTAACTTAGTAAAAATGCAATTTGAAAATAACAGTATTTCGGCATAAGTACCCCGACATGTTTAACCACATAGGAACATAGAGAACATAGCTTTGGTAATTTTTCATAACTCAGTACAACGACTTATTTAGTTAAACCTATAAGGTTTTGGTTAGAAAATTGATAATAAGGAAGTTATAAACTAAACCTTATAGGTTTTATACCAACTAATTTTGTCCAATTACTTAATAATGTTCCTAGTGATTTTTAAAATAAATGTGTCGCAATACTTCACATACGGTTATTGAATAGATTAGACCAAGCCAATGAGTGTAGCGATAAAGAGTAAACTGAAAACATACAAACTCCGTCAGACGGATTGCCGAGAAGAGATTTTAGAAATCTTCTTGTCAAAGAATCATGCCCTTGCCCATGCGGATATTGAAACGCAAATTGTGGACAAGTTTGACCGAGTTACGATTTATCGCACGCTAAAAACGTTTGTGGACAAAGGGCTTATCCACAAAGTGCTGGACGACGAAGGCGGTATCAAGTATGCCTTGTGCAAAGAAAAATGCCAATCGCATGACCATACCCATAACCACGATCATATTCATTTTAAATGTATGACTTGTGGATTAACTACGTGTTTGGATGCAGTCGTTATTCCTACAATTATTTTACCAGAGGGGTATCAGAAAAAAGAAATGAATTTACTCGTTCAGGGAATTTGTGCTTCTTGTAATCAAGAGTAAATAATGTTGAATTATGAATTTTGGATTTAATTCACTGTACTAAAAGTGTCAAGTTTAAAAAGGACATAGGCACAAAGTTTTAGCTATCAGTAACGTACAAGAGGCTTTTGGGGCAAACCTAAAATCGGTTCAGCATTACAACAAAACTTAATATACTCAACTCCTTAATGGTTAATCATAAAAACGCATTAGCTTACTTGAATCTAAAATTTAAGTATAATAGATAAAATATATCTCATGCGTTTACCCTGTGGTATTTATAAAAATGCCTTCGATAAGTGAAAAATAGGCTTTATTGGGATTTTATTGCACGATGCCAATTTTTTGGACAACTACAAGACAAATTAGACTTCTTCTAAAAACTTGCGACAAGCCCTTAGCACTTTAAAGCTTATCCTTATATTTGTATCCAATATCAACTTTTCTTTTAACATATTTATATAAAATGGCAACAACTTACGATTTGATTGTGATTGGCTCAGGCCCAGGTGGATACGTAGCAGCAATCCGTGCTTCCCAATTAGGATTAAAATGTGCAGTGATAGAGCGTGAATCTTTGGGTGGTATTTGTTTGAACTGGGGCTGTATTCCTACCAAAGCTCTTTTAAAGTCAGCACAAGTATTTGAGTATATTAAACACGCTGCGGACTATGGTATCACGGTTTCAGAAGCATCTGCTGATTTCGGTGCGGTTATCAAACGTTCTCGTGGCGTTGCCGATAGCATGAGTAAAGGCGTTCAATTCTTGATGAAGAAAAACAAGATTGACGTAATCATGGGAACAGGAAAAGCATTACCAGGCAAAAAAGTTCAAGTAACCGATGCTGAAGGTAAAGTGACTGTGTATGATGCAAAAAGCATTATGATTGCCACAGGTGCAAGAGCAAGAGCATTGCCTAATATTCCGATTGACGGGGTTAAAGTAATTGAATACCGTAAGGCTATGTCTTTGGAAACACAACCAAAATCAATGGTAGTAATTGGTTCTGGTGCTATTGGTGTTGAGTTTGCGTATGTATATGCAGCAATGGGAACGAAAGTTACCATCGTTGAGTTTATGCCAAACATCGTCCCAGTAGAAGACGAAGACGTTTCAAAAGAATTAGCAAAACAATACAAAAAACTAGGTGTTGACGTTCATACAAACTCAGCAGTTGAATCAGTAGATACTACTGGCGAAGGCTGTAAAGTATCGGTAAAAACACCATCAGGAAATATTTCGATTGACTGTGACATCGTTCTTTCGGCGGCAGGTGTAATTTCTAACTTAGAAAACATCGGTTTAGAAGAAGTTGGTATCATCACAGACAAAGGTAAAATCTTGGTAAACCAATGGTACGAAACCAACATGCCAGGTTATTATGCTATTGGTGACGTAACACCAGGCCCAGCATTGGCACACGTTGCTTCAGCAGAAGGTATCATCTGTGTTGAGAAAATTGCTGGTCACCACTGTGAACCATTAGATTATTCTAATATCCCAGGATGTACGTATTGTTCTCCAGAAATTGCTTCTGTTGGTTTAACAGAGAAAAAAGCAAAAGAAGCTGGTTACGATATTAAAGTAGGGAAATTCCCATTTGTAGCATCTGGTAAAGCTACGGCTGCTGGTGCGAGAGACGGTTTTGTGAAAGTTATCTTCGATGCTAAATATGGCGAATTCTTAGGGGCTCACATGATTGGCTATAACGTAACAGAACTGATTGCAGAAGTAGTAGTAGCTCGTCGTTTAGAAACAACGGCTCACGAAATCATGACATCAATTCACCCACACCCAACTATCTCAGAAGCCATCAAAGGAGCGACTGAAGCAGCTTACGGTTGTGCAGTAGATTTATAATGAGTTGAGGAGTTGACTGTTTATGAGTTGAAAAGTGCAAAACAAGCTACTTATAAACAGTCATCATTAAGACTTGAATTAGTTAAGTTAAATGTTTGTGATTTTAAAACTCATAAACATTTAACTCTTAAACATTAACACAACGCATGACAAAAGACAGGTTCAATGACCTGAAGGCCAATGTAGAGGCTTTGAGGAGGTATCTTTGACTACGATAATAAAAAGTACCAAATAGACGAATTACAAACCGTAACACTCGACCCAGAGTTTTGGAACGATCCTAAAAAAGCAGAAACCACCATGCGTAAAGTACGTGGTTTGAAGTTTTGGACAGATGGTTTCGACCAATTGAATGGTCTTTTAGGAGACTTAGAAACCATTTGGGAGTTTTATGACATGGGGGAAGCCTCAGAAGCAGAAGTAGATGCGGAAGGAGAGAAATTGGAGGTAAAACTCGGTGAATTAGAATTCCGAAAAATGATGTCTGAAGAAGGCGATAACCTTTCTGCCGTTCTCGAAATTAATGCGGGTGCTGGCGGAACAGAGTCGCAAGACTGGGCTTCGATGTTGATGCGTATGTACATCATGTGGGCAGAGAAAAACGGTTTTAAAGTAAAAGAAGCTGACCATAACGATGGAGACGTTGCAGGAATAAAATCCGTTACGCTCGAAATTGAAGGCGAATATGCTTACGGTAATTTAAAATCTGAAAATGGGGTTCACCGATTGGTACGTATTTCACCTTTCGACTCCAATGCTCGCAGACACACGTCTTTTGCTTCGGTTTTTGTATCGCCTTTGGTAGATGATAGTATCGAGATTGAAGTAAACCTTGCCGATATTGATTGGGATACCTTCCGTTCGGGCGGAGCAGGTGGTCAAAATGTAAACAAAGTTGAAACGGCTGTTCGTTTACATCACAAACCTTCAGGAATTGTTATCGCTTGTCAGCAAGAACGTTCGCAGTTAATGAACAAAGAGGTGGCCATTAAGTTATTAAAATCGAAGTTATACCAAATTGAGATTGATAAACGAAACGCTGCCCGTGCAGAAGTAGAAGCAGGTAAAAAGAAAATTGAATGGGGTTCTCAAATCAGAAGTTATGTATTAGATGACCGAAGAGTAAAAGATCACCGCACCAATTATCAGACCTCCAATACAGAAGCCGTTTTGAATGGCGACTTGAACGATTTTATTAAGGCTTACTTAATGGATCAATAGACATAACGTTTAGAAACTTGCTCAACAGCATGAATCCTAAGCAAATGAGCGAAGCTCAAAGTCGGCAACGATTTTGAGCTTCGCTGTTATATGACTCCTAACAAAAGATTAATATCCACATAATAAATACTATCTTTACAGCCATTTTCATTAAACGACCAAAAATAGGAATGAAGTCTAAATTTTCACCTTATTTTGGTTATCATCCCTTACTTTTTCGTTATAACCTTTACATATATCTTAATTAAGTTATACACACTTTCAAAGGCGTTGGATTTGTGGTAACTTTGTACACTATATTAAATTTTCTAAGGAGTTCTATAATGAATAAGCGACTGTTTTCTTTTTGGTTATTATTGCTAGTATTAGGTGTTGCTTTTCGCTTCACTGTTGATGGATTTCCTGTAAATAAGGTATTTAAAAATACTATTTTCTCGCACCTACTTTCTTTTAATACCACTTCTGATAGTACTACTCAAGAGAATACGCCAAGCTACAATTATATAAAATTCAGTTCCTTAAAAGAACAACAATGGATTGATAGCGTATTTGCAACCATGAACGATGACCAGAAAATCGGTCAGTTTTTTATGATTGCTCTTTATCCAGAACACGGAGAAAATCACTTCAGACACGTAGAGTCATTGATTGCCAATAATAATGTAGGAGGACTTATTTTATTTCAAGGACAACCAGTCTTAGAAGCACAACTGATTAGCCGTTTTCAGACTGTAGCGAAAGTGCCGCTAATTGTCTCGATTGATGGCGAACATGGCCTAGCTATGCGAGTAAGTTCTACGATGGCTTTTCCGAAGCAATTAACACTTGGGGCAATTCAAAATAATGCCTTAATCTATAAAATGGGGGCAGAGATTGCTCGTGAATGTAAACGATTAGGCATCAGTCTCAATTTTGCTCCAGTAGTAGATATTAACAGTAACCCCGAAAATCCGATTATTGGTCACCGTTCCTTCGGAGAAATCAGAGAAAATGTCGCTCTCAAAAGTCTTGCTTACATGAAAGGAATGCAAGATAATCAGTTGATTGCCTGTGCTAAACATTTCCCTGGCCACGGCGATACCCACGTAGATTCGCATCATATTCTACCAAAAATAAGCTACGATAGTGAACGCTTGCATAGCATTGAGTTTTACCCATTTCAACAACTCATTAACGATTCTGTACAAAGTATTATCGTAGGACATTTGCAAGTTCCCGCTTATGACATGAAACCTGCAACTCTTTCTCAGAATGTTATTACCAATATTTTGAAAAATGAAATGGGTTTCAAAGGCTTAGTAATCACCGATGCCTTAAATATGCGTGGGGTGCGTTCTGGACAACGAGTTTCCTCTGGAGATATTGATTTACAGGCATTTATTGCAGGAAATGACATTTTATTATATTCCGAGAACCCATTAGAGGGCATTCGTAGAATTAAAGGAGCTATCCAAACAGGCATCATTCAACAAGCCGATGTGGATGCACGAGTTAGAAAAATATTAAAGGCAAAATATTGGGCAGGACTTAATCAAATTCAAAACATAGAAACGACAAATCTTTATCAGGATTTGAATTCTGCCGAAGCCCAAAGCATCAAAAAAGAATTATTCGAAAATGCCATCACGGTTGTAAAAGACGACAACAAGCAGTTACCACTGACAGCAGGTGAAAATCGTAAGTTTATCTCGTTGGCAATTGACGCTCGTTCGGGAAATGCCTTCCAAACAGCATTAAGCAAATATGCTCCATTTCAGCATTTTAACTCACTGTCAAAGACAGACGATGCGTTATTCAATGAAATTTTACGCACTGTTGATTCTTCTCATACGGTCGTTATCAGTTTGCATGACCTTAAAACTCGTCCCTCGGCTCGTTTTGGGGTAACCTACAACATTCAAGATTTTGTCAAGAAATTAGAGAAAAAAACACGAGTTATTTTATGTGTTTTTGGGAATCCATATTGTTTAAAATACTTCCCTGAGGCTTCAACGGTTGTTTGCGGATACGAAGATGAAAGCGAAGCACAAACCGCTTTGGCTGAAATTCTGTTTGGTCACCTGCCAGCAAGAGGTAAACTACCCGTTTCGATTGAAAATTTATACAAAGTAGGGGATGGAATTGTCACGAGTACCTTTGGTTTTCTGCAAGTTGCCCCCGAAAATGTTGGAGTAAACAGTGTTACATTAAGCGGAGTAGAACCCATTATTAAAAGTGCTATTGAACAACGGGTTTTCCCAGGTTGCCAGTTACTTGTAGCCCGTAAGGGAAAAATTGTTTACCAAAAAAACTTTGGTCATCAAACCTATCAGCCCAATAGCGATGCAATTAAGGACAATACAATATTTGACCTAGCTTCGGTAACTAAAGTTTCGGCGACCTTGCAGAGTATCATGTATTTGTACGATAAAAAAAAAATTAATCTCGACGACAAAGCCCTTCGTTATCTCCCAGAATTAAAGGGTACAAACAAGGAAAACATCGTTATTCGAGATATTCTCTACCATCAAGCTGGATTGGTCGCTTATATTCCATTTTGGGAACGTACACGCATTCCTTTGGGCTGGAAAACCGAATATTATAGCAGTAAACCTAGCCCAGAATATCCCTTGACCGTAGCGGATGGAATGTACGCTAAGGCTTCCATCCGAGATTCGGTTTGGAAATGGGTTATCAAATCACCTCTGATTAATAAAAAAGAACGAGACGGTTCATTTAGTTTTGTTTACAGTGATTTGGGCTTAATTATGCTTCAACGCATCGTAGAAAAAATAACGGGTGAGCCTTTAGACAGCTTTACGGCAAAAACGTTTTATCAACCCTTAGAGATGGCAACTACGGGATTCAATCCCCTAAAACGCTTTTCGAAACAAGAGATAGCTCCGACGGAAAATGACAATTTGTTCAGAGAAAGACAATTACAAGGAACTGTTCAAGACCAAACAGCAGCAATGTTGGGAGGAGTATCAGGTCACGCAGGCTTATTCAGTAATGCTCAAGATTTGGCAAAACTAATGCAGATGAATTTAAACGGAGGAAGCATGAATGGAAAAAGCTTTTTTCAAGAAGAAGCCGTTCGTTATTTTACCAATGCAAAGTCCAATCGAAGTCACAGAGCCTTAGGCTGGGATAAACTCCCAAATGATAAAGATAGCAATTACATTTCAGCAAGAGCTTCAGCGGAATCTTTCGGGCATTCGGGCTATACGGGAACATTAGTATGGGTTGATCCTGTTAAAGAATTAGTGTTCGTTTTTTTGTCTAATCGAGTCTATCCTTCTGCGGGCAACAACAAGATTAATTCCTTGAAAATCAGAGCAAAAATTATGGATATTGTCTATAAATCAATGGAATAATAGCCCTGAAAAATTCTGAGGCATTTGCCACAAAGAATTCAATGTTATTCATAAATCATACAATTAATTTTACGATATTAGTACCCTCATCGACGCATTAACCTAGTCGTTCATGTGTCTTAATTTTTCCAAAGCACCATAACCAATATGTCTGTTCATAGCGAAGTCAAAAGAATTACCACTCATACATTACAAGAAATGAAAAATAGAGGCGAGAAAATTTCTTGCCTTACTGCTTACGATTATTCAATGGCTCGCATCGTAGATGCCGCTGGAATTGATTTGATTTTAGTAGGAGATTCAGCATCCAACGTAATGGCTGGTCATGAAACGACCTTACCAATTACCTTAGATCAGATGATTTACCATGCTTCTTCGGTTGTAAAAGCCGTTAAGAGAGCATTAGTAGTGGTCGATATTCCTTTTGGTTCGTATCAAGGAAATTCGTCTGAAGCCCTCCGTTCATGTATCAGAGTAATGAAAGAGTCTGGAGCTCATGCCGTTAAAATGGAAGGTGGAACAGAGATTAAAGAGTCAATTGTTCGAGTATTAAGTGCAGGCATTCCAGTAATGGGTCACTTAGGCCTAACACCACAGTCGATTTATAAATTTGGCACTTATACGGTAAGAGCGAAGGAAGAAGAAGAAGCTCATAAGCTAATTGAAGATGCCAAAATGTTAGAAGCTTGCGGAGCATTTGGGGTAGTTTTAGAAAAAATCCCTGCTAGTTTGACCAAATTAGTATCAGAAAGTATTTCCATTCCGACGATTGGAATTGGAGCAGGTGCTGATGCTGACGGGCAAATTCTAGTAGTACATGATATGCTTGGAATTAATAAAGAATTCAAGCCACGTTTCTTACGCCGTTATGCAGACCTGCATACCATCATGCAAGATGCTGTGGAAAACTACGTAAAGGATGTAAAATCAGTTGACTTTCCGAGTGTCAACGAGAGTTATTAAGTCGCTGTGCCTTTTGCACAGCATTGCAAACAATAGAAGAATATGAAAGTGAAAGACTTCCATGTGGTTTATGAAGACAACCACCTAATTATAGTAAATAAAAGAGCTGGCTTATTGGTTCAAGGAGATTCTACTGGCGACCGTACCCTTACGGATGCCGTAAAAGAGTATATCAAAAAGGAATACAACAAACCTGGAGATGTTTTTTTACATCCAATCCATCGCCTAGACCGTCCTGTAAGTGGACTGGTGGCCTTTGCACGTACGTCTAAAGGCTTAGAGCGTATGATGGAGATTTTCCGTAAAAGAGATATTCAGAAGACCTATTGGGCAGTAGTACGTCGTAAACCAAAAGAGGAAAAGGGTAAATTGACCCATTGGTTAGTAAAGGACGAAGGTAAAAACGTCGTAACTGCACATGATAAAGAAGTAGCAGGTTCACAAAAAGCGGAACTTTACTACAAAGTAGTGGGTACTATTAACAAATTTTGGTTGATTGAAGTAGAGCCAATTTCAGGAAGATCACACCAAATTCGTGTGCAATTGGCTAGCATGGGATGTCCCATCAGAGGAGATATTAAATATGGGTACGACAGACCTAATAACGATAGCAGTATTAATCTCCATGCTAGAAGACTTTATTTTACACATCCAATTAAGAAAGAGCCTATCATTTGTAAGGCTGCCGTACCAGAAAATACGTTTTGGGAAGAGTTCTTAGAACTAGACCCAGAAGAGATCAAGCAAAAGAATCTGAATTATCTTCATGAGTAATAGGCGTATAAACATCTGCTTCCATCTGGTCTAACAAACCAGATATAGCGTGTTTAACACCATTTACAGCACCTGAGACGATACTCAAAGGTAAAATCAACGGTAAGAATACTAACCATTGAATAATCATGTATTGATTTAACTTTTTCATTTTATGTATTGAATTAATACGTGTCTTTTATTTGTCTTGTATTACACTCTTTTCAGTTCTTCCATTACTCCAATAGACACGTGGTGGTTGGTGATTTAATGCTGTAAAAATATAAATTAATATTGAAATTACACTATTAGTTTATGTTAAAATTTTACAATTATTTAAATAAAGATTCATATTCTGGTTATAAAACGAAAAGAGGTGACCTTTTAGTAAGTCACCTCTTTTTATTTTATACCAAAATTGATATTTATAACAAATCTAATAGTGTTTTATTCTCTAAAACCTCCAAACTTGCATCTCTCCATTTAGCAAGCGTATTGCGAAGCGAGCAGGTTTCTTCGTTGGAACAGTCATCGCATTTTCCATAAAAATGTAACGAAACACACAATGCTGGAGAAATTGGTCCGTCAATAATGCGAATGATTTTTGCAAAACTTACCTCCTCAGGCGGCATTCGAAGATAATAACCTCCTCCTTTTCCTTTTTGGCTTTGTAAAATACCATGATTACGAAGTTCTAAAAGAATAGCTTCTAGGAACTTCTTCGGTATTTGTTCAGACTCTGCAATAGCTGAAATCAACAATGGCCCTTTCCCATATTCACGAGTAAGTACTTTTAAGGCTTTTAAAGCGTATTTAGCTTTCTTTGAAATCATTTTTTAGCTTATAGATATAAATAGCCCTTCTTCACGAAGTTCTATTTGGTTGATAGACCAAATGTAAAGATTTTTTATTAATTCCCAATATAGTATCACTGAACAATCCATCTTTACCGACATAAATCATTTTGTTAATGTTTTGTTAAACGAATAATTTCAGGATTCGTTATGCGTTGTATGGCTAAAGATTTACCTTTATTACAAACTTTAAATAATTTCATCATGAATACTCGCTTTAAATATGTTGTGGCACTAGTTGCCTTATTGTTCACCAACCTTTCATTATCAAAAGCTCAAACCACAGTGGAAAAAGCACCTAAAAAAATCGAAGTCACAGGTAGTGCAGAAGAAGAAGTAATGCCCGATAAACTGTATATTTCTATCACCCTAAAAGAGTATTTCAAAGATAAAGATAACAAGGCAAGAGTAGATATTTTAACCTTGGAGCAACAACTACAAAAAGCCGTTGCTGATGCAGGAATTGCAAAAGAGAATTTAACAGTCGGAGCTCTCAATGGCTCTCGTGAATGGTGGGGTAAGAAAAAACCTACGAATTACTTAGAATCAAAAACGTATATTTTGTTAGTAAGTAACCTTTCAAAAATAGATGGTATTATTAATCGTATTGATGAAAAAGGAGTAGCTGGAACGAATATCGACCGTTTAGAATATTCTAAAATCGAGACACTCCGTAAAGATGTCAAAATCAAAGCTTTGAAAGCGGCAAAAGAAAAAGCTGGATATTTATTAGAAGGCATCGGTGAGCAATTGGGCGAAGCACTAGACATCGTTGAAATTGATAATGGATATAGTTATCCACAACCTGTTTATGCAGCTGCTATGATGAAAAGTGCGAGAATGGAATCAGCAGATGCTGCAATTCCAGAAAGTACCGTGGAAATTCAAAAAGTAAAGGTTCGTTACGAAATCAAAGCGATTTTTAGAATTAAATAAATATTGAATTGCCCGTTGTAGGGGCAGACCTATGTGTCTGCCCTATGCGACACAATATATAAAAAAAAATGGGCAGACACAAAGGTCTGCCCCGACGATATACGATACGACGGGTATTATATTTTTCGTTTTAATTCAAAATTTTTAAC
>JBMLRK010000480.1:0-1240 GCA_049241065.1 Spirosomataceae bacterium | reverse complement strand
GTGCCTGATTTAAAGGTAGCAGCCCAAGCGAAAATCGAAAAACAACTGGATTTCTTCTTTGATTTCTACAAAGGACAGGTCAATGAGCGTCGTTGGTATGGCTTCTGGAATTATGGCGATGTCATGCACACTTACGACAAAGACAGACACGTTTGGCGGTATGATGTGGGCGGTTTTGCGTGGGATAACTCCGAATTAGCCACCGATTTATGGCTTTGGTATTATTTCTTGCGAACAGGTAAAAGTGACGTATTCAGAATGGCAGAAGCCATGACACGCCACACTGGCGAAGTCGATGTACATCATATCGGGCGATTTAGTCCGCTAGGGTCTCGTCATAATGTCCAACATTGGGGTTGTTCTGCCAAACAATTACGCATCAGCACAGCAGCCAATCGCCGTTTTTACTATTACCTAACCGCAGACGAACGAGTGGGCGACCTCATGCGTGAGCAAGTAGAAGCCCACCGTCGTTTGAAAGACATTATTACAGGAAGAAAAATTGGACAAAAAGGCCCAGTAAACGACCTTAAAGGCGAGTATGCAAGCATTGCCTTCGGAACAGACTGGGGAGCAATCGCCTCCGCTTGGTTAACCGAATGGGAACGCACCGAAAATCCTGCTATCAAAGAACGCCTATTGAACAGCATGAAAACCATTGGCGAGCAAGCACACGGTTTCTTTACAGGTGGAGTAATTATGGAACTTTCGACGGGGAAATACCTGAAAGAACCCGCTTCTAAAATTTCGGCATCGCACCTGAGTTCGGCCTTTGGTTTGCCCGAAATCTGTGCAGAACTAATCGACCTTGTCAATATGCCTGTTTTTGAAAAAGCATGGTTGCAATACTGCGTACTCTACAACGCCAACGAAGAAGAACAAAAAGCGGCTTTGGGAACAAGTTTCGACAAACTCAACCTCAAACAAGGACACGCTCGCTTAACCGCTTATGCAGCCAAACGACTCAAAGACAGCAACCTAGCTCAACGAGCATGGCGAGAATTTGAAGAAGGTTCGGGAGGAATTAAAAAACCTAGCACCCAAGTTCACCAAATCGAAGCCCCAACGGTATTAAATCCCGTAACAGAAGGTGATAAAATTTCCACCAACAGCACTGCCCAATGGGGATTAGCGTCTATGGCATGTCTGGCTTTTGTGGGTGATAGTTTGAAGTAAGAGTAATGTAACGCTTCTATGTTTTATCGTGTTGATTTAATGTAGGGGCGTTTTTTTGCCGTTT
>JBMLRK010000479.1:1972-4001 GCA_049241065.1 Spirosomataceae bacterium | reverse complement strand
CAAGTGACTAACTATCCTTGGGAAGGTACTATTAAGTTGAAAATTGCCAAAATTCAGGCGAGTGAGTTTTCGTTTTTCTTACGTATTCCTGCTTGGGCAACAAACGCAACGCTATTCTTAAATGGGAAAGCCTTAGCCGTAAAAGCGAATGCAGGGCAGTATGTAGCAGTAAAACGTGCTTGGAAAACCAATGATGTCTTGGAATTACGTTTACCGATGGACGTTCAATTGATTGAATCGAATCCTTTAGTAGAAGAAACTCGCAATCAAGTGGCTGTTATGCGTGGCCCTTTGGTGTATTGCGTAGAGTCGCCTGATTTGCCTAAAGAAACCAATTTGAAAGAGGTACTCATTCCTGTAAAAACAAATTGGACTCCTAAATGGACGAAAATTGTCAATGCCGATATGGTTCGTTTAGAAGGAGATGCCTTGTCTAATTCTCCTAAAAACTGGAAATATACGCTGTATCAACCGCTTAAAAATCAATCAGAAAAAACGATTACAATCAGTCTTATTCCGTATTTCGCATGGGCAAACCGTGGACATTCTGAAATGAGTGTATGGATGCCTGTGAGTAGATAATTGTTAAAAAGTATCATGGAAAGAATTACCGCAACATATTATATAGAAACGCCTTTTGCACCCGAAAAGGCGGCAGAAGTATTGGCAGGCGAACAATCGTCTGGGACATTCGTGGCTGTGCCAGGAGAAACAGCAGAACTAAAAGCTCGTTTTGCGGCTCAGGTAGAAAGTATGGAACACCTCGAAACTGTCACGACTCCTGCTATTCCCGGGGCAACTAGTGCCACAGGGCAGTATTATCGTGCTTTGGTAAAAGTCTCTTGGTCGATTGAAAACTTTGGCTATAATTTACCGCTAATGATTTCAACCTTACAGGGAAATTTATATGAAATTCGTCAGTTTACAGGCTTAAAATTAATGGCAATTGACATTCCTGATTCCTTTGCGAACCATTACCGAGGGCCTGCTTTTGGAATAGAAGGCTGTAGAAAATTGACAGGGGTTTACAATCGCCCTTTAATTGGTACGATTATTAAACCGAGTATTGGGCTAACACCAGAGCAAACGGCTGGCATGGTACAAACCTTAGCAGAGGCAGGAATCGACTTTGTAAAAGACGATGAATTAATGAGTTCTTCGGCAAATTCGCCTTTTGAAAAACGGGTAGATGCCATAATGGAAGTCATCAATCGTCATGCGGATAAGACGGGTAAAAAAGTGATGTATGCTTTCAATCTCAGTGGCGAAATTGATGAAATGCAACGTCGTTATGAAAAAATTGTAAACAGTGGCGGTACTTGTGCGATGGTGAGTATCAACAGCGTAGGGATTTCGGCAACTAAAAAGATATGTGATATTGGAGCGTTGGCAATTCATGGACACCGTAATGGATGGGGAATGATGACGAGACATCCGCTTTTGGGCATTGATTTTCCTGCCTATCAAAAATTATGGCGTTTAGCAGGAGTGGATCAAATGCACGTAAACGGAATTGATAATAAATTTTGGGAAACAGATGATTCGGTGGTACGTTCGATTGAAGCGTGTTTAACGCCTATGTTTGGTGGATACTCGGCTTTGCCAGTAGTCTCTTCGGGACAATGGGGAGGTCAAGCACCAGAAACGTATCGTCGCACTCAAACCGTAGATTTATTGTACATGGCAGGTGGCGGAATCATGGCTCATCCAAGTGGGGCATCGGCTGGTGTTGTCGCTTTACAACAAGCATGGAAAGCCGCAGTAGATGGACTTAGTATCGAAGAAGCAGCACTGCAATATCCAGAATTTGCTCAGTCAGTAGCCAAGTTTGGTAAAAAAGGGTAAACGGGTTTTAACCCGTTTCGCAGGATGAACGAGCTTTACTCCATTTGGCGAAAAGGGTAAACAGGTTTTAACCTGTTTCGCAGGATGAACGAGCGTTATTCAGTTTTCTATTACAAACGGGTTAAAACCTGTTTACCCAGCATACAACAATTTACAAACCATGAAATATAGTTTAATTGTCTTA
>JBMLRK010000479.1:0-1962 GCA_049241065.1 Spirosomataceae bacterium | reverse complement strand
ATTTAATAATGCTTCATACTTATGGAATTATTTTTTGCTATTATTTCTGTACTAAGATAATGGATTAACCTATTGATTTTGAGTGCCTCCTGATAACAGATATACGATTAACTTTTTGTTAATAAAACCCGTTTACCCAGCATACAACAATTTACAAAACCATGAAATATAGTTTAATTGTCTTATTTTTTGTCACAAGCTTTTGCCTAAAAGCACAAGATACAGTACGTTACACGGGTACAACCTTAGTGAACGTGGACTATCATCATGGACAATTAACTCCAGCCGTGGGTGTCCATAATATTCAAACGTTTCGTGCCAATCGGGAACACCCCGAATGGGCTGGCGGAAGTAGTTGGACGTACAACCACGCTCCGATGTTGGCGTATTGGAACAAGACATTTTACCTAGAATATTTAAGTTGTCCCGCAGGAGAACACATTCCGCCGAGTCAGTCTTTTTTACAGACTTCTAAAGACGGCTATAATTGGTCAAACCCTGTGGTTGTTTTTCCTACCTACAAAATACCCGACGGTTGGACAAAGACAGGCTATAAAGGCGTTGCCAAAGATTTATATGCGGTAATGCACCAACGCATGGGCTTTTTTGTGTCGAAGAAAAATCGTTTGTTAGTGCTGGCGTATTATGGCATTGCCATGGATGCTAAAGACGACCCTAACGACGGTAAAGGAATAGGGCGAGTGGTGAGAGAAATTTTACCTGATGGGAGCTTTGGGGCGATTCATTTTATTCGCTATAATGCTTCTTGGGATAAATCGAAGTCGGAATATCCTTTCTATACGAGTTCAAAAGATAAAGGTTTTGTAGAAGCCTGCGACGAACTATTAGCTACTCCGCTGATGATGCAACAATGGGTGGAAGAAGCTGACAGAGATGACCCGTTGATTCCGCTGAAAAAAGAAGTAAAAGCATTTAGTTACTATCATTTACCGAATAAAAGCGTAGTCGGACTTTGGAAACACGCTCTCACTTCTATCAGTACGGACGAGGGTAAAACGTGGAAATATAGTCCCTTGCGTGCACCAGGTTTTGTCAATAGTAATGCAAAAATATGGGGGCAAAAACTCTCAGACGGACGTTATGCAACGGTGTATAATCCTTCTGAATTTCGTTGGCCTTTAGCCGTTTCCGTTAGTGATAATGGCTTAGAATACAAGAATTTATTGTTGGTAAATGGCGAAATCACCACGATGCGTTATGGCGGTAATTTTAAATCGTATGGTCCACAATATGTAAGAGGAATTGAAGAAGGAAATGGTACGCCTCCCGATGGTAACTTATGGGTGACGTATAGCATGAACAAAGAAGATATTTGGGTTGGGAAAATCCCTGTACCTGTGACAGAAGAGGTGAAAGAGAATATTGATGAAAATTTCGATAAGCTTTCGGCAGGAGAAGAACTGAATCGTTGGAATATTTATTCGCCACTTTGGGCTTCTGTCAAAATAGAAAAAGCTCCCGATGGAACAAAGGCCTTGACGCTCCGTGATAAAGATAAGTTTGACTATGCCAAAGCAGAACGAGTAATTCCGACTTCTAAAAAAGTAAATGTAGAATTTACGGTAACTCCTGCTCAAAGTAATAAAGGCTTGTTACACGTTGAATTTCAGGATGATAAAGGAAATACCGCAGTCCGTTTAATTTTTGATGCAGATAGTTTGCTCAAAGCAAAAGTAGGCTATCGTAATTCAGGAATACAAAGCTATCAAGCCAATAAATCATATACCATTCGCATTGAATTAGACCGCTTTAAACGAATGTATGACGTGTATATTAATGGTGAAAAGAAAGGAACTAAGTTATTTTTTGCCCCAGTTCCTTCCTTTAGACGAGTGGTCTTTAGAACAGGAGAAATACGTCGTTATCCAAATGCCGACACGCCAACCGACCAAAACTTTGACGTAGAAAAAGCAGGCGAACAAAACCCAGAAGCTGTATTTT
>JBMLRK010000478.1:0-21924 GCA_049241065.1 Spirosomataceae bacterium | reverse complement strand
AAAGAAGAGCTTATTCCGAATATACTTGGAATAAGCTCTTCTTTTTTATTTCCACAAAGGAAAATCTCCATTCTGATGCTTCTTCGCCATTTCAACATAGTGCATTGCTCCTGATTTGATTTTTTCGGCTTGTTCTTCCGTAAATTGACGGATTACTTTGGCAGGTGAGCCTACCGCAAGTGAATAATCAGGAATAGTAGTACCTTCTGTAACCAATGAATTTGCTCCAATCAGGCATCCTTTACCGATAGTGGCTCTGTTCAGAATAGTAGCACGCATACCGATAAGCGAACCATCGCCGACTGTTGCTCCATGAACAATAGCACCATGACCTACCGTTACGTCATTGCCCAGAATAGTTGGGTCGCCTGGGTCTGCATGAAGCACAGCATTATCTTGGATATTGGTACGGTTGCCAATTTGAATTTTTTCAACATCGGCTCTAATTACAGCTCCATACCATACGGAGACATCCTCTCCGAAAGTAACGTTACCCATAACGGAAGCATTTGGTGCGATAAACGTTTTTTTCATTACCTTAATTTCGTATTGATTATTTATAAAATTATATCCGCTAAAGTAGGCATTCAGGAGTATAATTGACACACCTCAATTTTGTAATCAATTACAGTTGTATAATAGCGTATTTTACAGGGCAAACATAGGCAAATTTTAGGCAAATCGTAGGCAGAACAATAGATTTTATGTATTTTTACATTTTAGAGGAAATAAGCACTAAAAAAAATAGTTTTAGATAATTAGAAGAGCATCTTTTTTTTGTACAAGTAAACATTGATTTGTTATAGTATTTATGGGTTTAGCCTCTTTTGAGTAACTAGCTCAAATCAAACAATGCTAATTTATGATAGTTAGCGTGTTCGTTTTTTTATTTAGTAAGGAAGTTATTCAAAACAAAGATGGATAAATCAAGGAAAATCGTCCTTTATACGCATCAACAGTAACGATGAAATAGTTCAGCCTATAAAGCGATTCATCGTCCATAATACGGAGAAAAAAATAAGTCAAAACCACTTGATGTCAACCTAATATCAACCGATAAAAAGAGGTACAACAATATAATAGTAATCCTAAAAAAATGTCAGAAATTCAAGAAACAGTAGAAATCGACAAGGCAAATTACGGAGCCGATAATATTCAGGTATTAGAAGGTTTAGAAGCGGTAAGAAAACGTCCTTCCATGTATATTGGAGATACAGGATTTAAAGGTCTTCACCACCTAATTTGGGAAGTCGTCGATAACTCTATTGATGAAGCCTTAGCGGGTCATTGCGATACCATTCATGTAACCATCAATACCGATAACTCGATTACCGTTTCTGATAATGGTCGTGGTATTCCAACAGGAATGCACACAAAAGAGAAACGTTCGGCCTTAGAAGTTGTAATGACGGTCTTACACGCTGGGGGTAAGTTTGATAAAGATACTTACAAAGTATCTGGAGGTTTGCACGGTGTAGGGGTTTCTTGTGTGAATGCCTTATCAACGGATTTGAAAGTGACGGTTAATCGTGACGGAAAAATATTTGAACAAGAATATAAAATCGGTGTGCCTCAATATCCAGTACGTGAAATTGGAACAACTGAAAAAACGGGTACAACGGTTACCTTTAAGCCAGATGCGTCTATTTTTACGGTAACTGAATATAAATACGAAACCGTAGCGAATCGTCTTCGTGAGTTGTCGTTCTTAAATGCAGGAATTTATGTGTATTTAAAAGATTTACGTGACTTAGATGAAAATGGCGAACCTAAAAGTGATACCTTCTTCTCGGAAGGTGGACTTCGTGAGTTTGTTGAATACTTAGATGCTACTCGTGAAAAAATTATTGCTGATCCAATTTACATGGAAGGTGATAAAAATGGCGTGCCTGTTCAAGTTGCCATGTTGTACAATACTTCGTATTCAGAAAACGTGGTATCGTATGTAAACAACATTAATACGATTGAAGGAGGTACACACGTAGCTGGTTTCCGTGGTGCGTTAACTCGTACTTTGAAAAACTATGCTGACAAATCGGGTGCCTTAGATAAACTGAAAATCGACATTGTTGGAGATGACTTCCGTGAAGGCTTAACCGCAGTTATTTCGGTAAAAGTAGCTGAACCTCAGTTTGAAGGACAAACAAAAACAAAACTTGGTAACGGTGAAGTTTCAGGTGCGGTATCGGCAGCAATGTCGGATATGCTTGAAACGTGGTTGGAAGAACACCCGAAAGAGGCTCGTCAGATTGTTGCGAAAGTTATCTTAGCAGCACAAGCACGTCATGCGGCTCGTAAGGCTCGTGAAATGGTGCAACGTAAAACGGTTTTGGGTGGTAACTCACTTCCAGGGAAATTGGCGGATTGTTCGGACAATGACCCACATACCTGTGAATTATACCTTGTAGAAGGGGACTCAGCAGGTGGAACGGCAAAACAAGGTCGTAACCGTGCTTTCCAAGCAATCTTACCTTTGCGTGGTAAAATCTTGAACGTTGAAAAAGCTCAGGAATATAAGATTTACGAAAACGAAGAAATCAAGAACATGATTACGGCTCTTGGGGTAAGTTTTGGTAAAGACGGCGATGAGCGTGCTTTAAATATCGAAAAGTTACGTTATCACAAGATTATCATCATGACCGATGCCGATGTCGATGGTTCTCACATTAGAACCTTGATTTTGACATTCTTCTTCCGTTACATGAAAGACTTGGTGGATAATGGATATATCTATATCGCTCAACCTCCTTTATACCAAGTGAAAAGAGGACAACAAATGCGTTATTGCTGGACAGAAGCACAACGTGATGTTGCCGTACGTGAATTGGGTGGTGATAAAGAAAGTGCAGTAGGTATTCAGCGTTATAAGGGTCTTGGAGAGATGAATGCGGAACAGTTATGGGAAACAACCATGAACCCAGATTCTCGTACCTTGAAACAAGTAACAATCGAATCGGCAGTAGAGGCAGATTTGTTGTTCTCGATGTTGATGGGTGACGAAGTTCCACCAAGACGTGACTTTATCGAGAAAAACTCTCGTTATGCAAAAATTGATATTTAATTCATTCGCTCAACGATAGCAATGAACTAATGATAATACGAAAAGGCTAGTCCCCAATCAGGAAGGGACTAGCCTTTTTGTTTCTGGTAAAGAAAAATCTTACGATAATTTATATAGAGATGAACTCCTGCTCGTTATAGGATTAATCAAATAATAATCTTTGTTGATATAAATTGGACAAGAAACCTTTAAATTTGTCTTACTTTTATTTAAACGACTTAGAACAAAAGCCTTACACACGAAGCTAAGGTAATATAAACCATGCCAACATTTGATTTTAAACGCTATCATTTACGTTCTATTCATGCCAGTGATGCTGAGGAAAGAGCTACGATTAATCAAGAATTAAAAGATTTATACGAAACCCTATCGGCCGAAGATAAAGTGATTTTCAATGAAGAATTACAATACTTTTTAATTCACGAGATGGGAAGGCTGAAGACAGATTATGAAGCAATAAAAGGAGGAATGTAAAATTAGCGGCTGCTGAATGCGGGTTGGTACTGATGAATTTAATGATTTGTTAATCGTATCTCTAATCCAGTTATTTCGTAAAATTGTTATTTTTATGTTTCTAGGTAGCAAAAAACGTAAACCGAAAGATGAAAATGCTCCTAATGTAAGGAGTTTTTTGACATTTTTTAACCCATTTATGAGTTCTAAAAATAAAACAGACGAAGTAAAGCGTCTTGATAAAGTGATAAACAAGTCGTATGACTTGATAGAGAAATCAGATTACATTTCTCGTGATTTGTCATGGTTAAAATTCGATGAAAGAGTATTAGATCAAGCTCGTGATTCTAAACGTTCATTGTTTGACCGTTTGAAATTTTTAGCCATTACAGCTTCTAACCTAGATGAGTTTTTTACGATTCGTGTGGGGTCGTTGTATAGTTATATCGACTATGGTAAAGAAAGAGTTGATTATTCTGGATTAAGAGAGATTCCTTTCAAAAAAACCTTAATGGCGGCTGTTAAAGCCTTTGTGAAAGAAAAACACCGTCTTTTTGGAGAAGAAATATTACCATTATTCCCTGAAAATGGACTTCGTTTAGTGAAGCAAAATGACTTGTTGGAAGATGAAGTACTAGAAATTTCAGCCTATTTTAACCGCACGATTTATCCAATGCTTACGCCTATGGTTTTTGACCATACGCACGCTTTCCCGAGTTTATTAGCCAAAACGCTTATTTTCGGTGTTGTATCGAAAGCTACTGCTGAAGACCCAATCGGTAAAATTAAAAACGGTAAATCGAAAGAACGTAAAATTAGTTTTGTACAAATTCCACAAAATTTAAATCGCTTCTATATTTTAGAACGAGATAATGAAGTAGTATTTTTACCAATTGAAGAAATCATTCGTCATGAAATCTGTAAACTCTATCGTAACGTAGAAATCGAATCTGTTTCTTTATTCCGACTAACTCGTAATGGTGATTTTGATGTAGTCGAAAATGAAGACTCCGAAGTTGATTTTGTCGATGAAATCAAGAAGAAAATCAAAGACCGTCGTTTGGGTAGAGTAACTCGTTTGGAAATCGAAAGTGGTTATTCGCCTTATATGTTAGACGAAATGCTTCGTCGTTGGAAGTTGGAAATGGAAGATATTTTTGTAAAAGAAAATCTTCTTGATTTTACCGCTTTCTGGCAGATTATCAAATACCCAGATTTTAAAAATAAGCTAGTCATTCCACATCCTCCAGTTCCTCCATTGGCATTGAAGAGTGATAGATTAGATGATATTTTCTCATTGATGAAGCAAGGAGACATTCTTTTGCATCATCCATACAATAATTTTGAGCCTGTTCTTCAATTATTAGAACAAGCTGCCGAAGACCCAAGTGTATTAGCAATTAAGATTACGCTATACCGTATTTCTAAGAAATCGAGAATTGCGAATGCTTTATTAAGAGCTGCGGAGAATGGTAAACACGTTTCGGTTTTGTTTGAGGTAAAAGCTCGTTTCGACGAAGAAAACAACATCAAAGAAGCTCAACGTTTACAGAAAGCGGGTTGTTTTGTGATTTATGGTATTCCTCGCTTAAAAACGCATACCAAACTATTACAGGTGATTCGTAACGAAGGTGATACTGTGACAAGTTATGCACACCTTTCGTCGGGTAACTATAACGAAGAAACAGCGAAGTTATATACCGATATTGGCTTGTTGACCACTCGTGAGGAATTAACCCGTGATATTTCAGAGTTCTTTAATGTAATTACGGGACATTCGCAGCCATTGAGTTATGAACACTTAATTACGGCTCCTCGTGAAATGCGTATTAAGTTAGTTGCCCTGATTGACCAAGAAGCGAAAAATGCTAAAGCAGGTTTATCGAGCGGAATTTGTATTAAAATCAACTCGCTACAAGATAAACAAGTAATAGACGCTTTATACCGTGCTTCGCAAGCAGGCGTACCAATTAAATTGATTGTACGTGGTATTTGTTGTATTCGTCCGCAACGCAAAGGCTTATCGGATAATATTACCGTTCGTTCAATTGTAGGGGATTTCTTAGAACACACTCGTATTTTCTACTTCCACAACAACAATCAGCCGAAGGTTTACGGAGGTTCAGCGGATGTAATGGTGCGTAGTTTTGACCGTCGTATTGAGTCGCTTTTTGAAATTGCTGGAGAGCAAGTGAAACAACAAGCAATTCAGATATTACATTGGAATTTCTTGGACAACGTCAATTCTTACGAAATGCAAGAAAATGGCTCGTTTATTCGTGTTCAACGTCCAGAAGGAGAGGAGGAGTTTAATATTCATACTCGTTTCTTCGATATGACTTTGGAGGATATTAAAGATGCCAAGATATTTGAAGAAAAAGTAAGTACGGCATTGGATTCAGAAGAGAATACAGATGAACCGAGTTTAGCAATAGAAGCTACAGAACTGTAGGCAATGATTCAAAATTTTGGATGTTGAACTAGTAGTGTACGAAGGATTGAAAAATAGCATTCTCTGAGAAATTTTGTAAAATCATTTTTTGACGATGGGCTAACACCCATCGCTTAGATATATCGCCCTTTCAGGGCTAAGACAGTACATTTTAGCCCTGAAAGGGCGACATACCTAAGCCTAGGGTGAAGCCCTAGGTCTCGAAATTTAAATTTCCCAAACGTTTCTTTCTTGTAAAGTACTAATTGCTAGTTTACTAAATTCATAATTCAAGATTATTACGTAGATTTTAGAAAATAAATAAAAATCCCTCATTGCCTTTTACGAAGCAATGAGGGATTTTTATTTTCTACCTGTATCAAGTCGTACCTTGTCGCCTTCAAAGGCTTTGTTAAGGTGTTTTTTCTTGTTCCAGGGTGCGGTGGTGTTTCGAGCCATATCTATTGCAAGTAGAATGACAATGCCAGTGAAAATGATAAATACCCAGCGTAATATTTTCTGATTTTTGTTCATTTGTTTAGTCTAATTTAACTCCCAAAATAGAGTCTGGCGAGTCGTAAAACGTCATATTTGCGGTTCTTTTACTCACTTCTGCCCAAGATAAATCCCCAAAAGTCATACCGATTACCCCACTAGTAGGCATTGAACCAATGTCTTCATGGGTAAGATATTCTGCTAAATAGCTGATACTTGGGTTATGACCCACCATCATTATCGTGTCGATTGAATCGGGTAGGCTATTAATGGCATCTAAATAATGTTTTGGAGAACTTTCATAAAGCGAATTATCAACACGGATAAGTTCATCTGAAATATGCAATTGCTCTGATAACACTTGAGCCGTCATCTGAGTACGTTCTGCATTAGAACAAATAATTAACTGTACGTTTTGAATTTTGGCTGCTAAATGTTTGCCCATACGAGCAATATCAATCATTCCACTTGACGTTAGCGGACGTACTAAGTCTGGACTAACTGATTCAGAAGCCTTTGCGTGTCGAACCAAATATAAGGTCTTTGTCATATTTTCTACTTAATTTAGATTTATGGCAAAAATTAACTTAATCTTCTAAAACGCAAGCATTCTCGGTGTTTTTTTTAATGAAAACTAGTCAATGGCGTTTTATTCACTCAATTAACGAACAACCACATTGCCCAACTCTTTGGCGATTTGTTTTTCAATATCTTTTGCCTGCATAAATAAACCTAGTAAACGAGTTTGTTCATTGGCATCAGTTGTTTGGTTAATCTGAGTCAATAAGTCTTTTAATTGTTCTTCATTAACAGCTTTTTTCAAACGTAAAATATTGGTAAAAGCCATTTCTGCTAAACGGTCTAGCTCCGTAGGAACATAAATTTCATGTCGTTTGAGCCAAGACTCCGAAACGCTGTGTTGCTCACTAACTAGATTAATCGTTTCTTGCTGAATTTTGGAATTAGCGTGTCCAACAAAAAAAGTAATGTCTAAGACCTTTCCACGTAAAAAATGTTCACGGCAAAGATGTAAAATTTCTTGATAGATGGGTGTTGAGAATATGATTCCATCTATTTCGCCCAACACATATTGCATTAAAGTAATTCCAGGGGCAACATCAGGGTCAATTTCTTTTGTACCATGATTTATTAACAAGCGAATACACTCTTGTTCTTGTAACGCTAAATAACTCTTTGCTACGGGTTGTTTCGCAATCGTAGCAACAGGAGGTGTATTATTAGTTACAGGTGTTTGAGGACTTGGAGTTGTATAATATTCTTGCGAATTCCCCATGTCTTCTTCCGAAAAACTCATCCATCCATTCTCGTCGATAGGAGGGTTTTGATGGTTTTGAAGAACCACATTATTCGGTAAGTCCTGTTGTAAACGTTGTCTGTTTTGTTCCCTTTTTTGGTCTTTGTCTCGCTGTTTACCTCGTTCTAAATTAATTTTATTACTCTCTGCAATCAAGATGGCTTCATCCATTTGCATCAAAGCCGCCGTTTTCTGAAAGAATACCTGACGTTTAATTGAATCAGGAATTTTAGAAATACTTTCCACCATGTCCTTAATCAACTCGGCACGTTTGAAAGGGTCTTTCCCTGCTTCTTGTAAAAACAACTCCGCCTTGAAGGTAATAAAATCGGTCGCATGTTCTGAAATGTGAGCAGAAAACGCTTCTGACCCAATTTTACGGACATAACTATCGGGGTCATCCCCTTCTGGAAAAACGACTAACTTGACATTAAGTCCTTCTTCCAAAATCATGTCCATTCCACGCAAAGACGCTTTAATCCCAGCGGCATCCCCATCGTACAGTACGGTGACGTTTTGAGTAAAACGACTAATTAACCGAATTTGTTCTAACGTCAAGGACGTACCCGAAGATGCTACCACATTTTCGATACCTGCTTGATGCAAGGAAATTACATCGGTATAACCCTCTACTAGATAACAAACATCTTTGGAGCGTATGGCATTTTTTGCCTGATAAATCCCGTAGAGAACATTCGATTTGTGATAAACCTCTGTTTCAGGAGAGTTGAGGTATTTGGCTTGATTTTTATCTGCTTTCAGAATTCTAGCTCCAAAGGCAATGGTCTTTCCTGAAACGTTATGAATCGGGAAAATTACCCGATTTCTAAAGCGGTCAAACACTTTATCACTTCCATCTGATTTACGAAGACTTAAACCCGCTTTTTCTAAGATTTCGATATTATAGCCCGTTTTCAAGGCATCTTTCGTAAAAGCGTCCCAACTTTCGAGGCTATATCCCAATTCGAAGGTTTGAATGGTTTTATCCGAAAATCCCCTTTCTTTAAAATACGAATAGCCAATTGCACGCCCTTCATCCGACTGCGTTAGTTGTTTTTGGTAAAATGAATTGGCATAATTCAAGGCAATGAGTAAACTCTCTCGTTCGTTCTGAGCGAGTAATTGTTCATCTGTAAGTTTGGTTTCTTGAATTTCAATTCCATATTTTTTGGCTAAATGCCGTAACGCTTCTCCATATCCAATCCCTTCAATATCCATGATAAAACGCACAGAATCACCCGCTTTTCCACAGCCAAAGCATTTGTAAATTCCCTTTGCTGGCGAAACGGAGAAGGAAGGTGTTTTTTCTCCGTGAAAAGGACAGCAAGCACTTAGATTAGCTCCTTTTTTTTTCAAAGAGACATAGTCGCCTATCACATCTGCAATTTCTGCGGCGTGCTTAATTCTATCGATGGTTTCTTGATCTATTCTCATGATTCGCTTTCTAAAAAATGAAGTCAAAGGTACACATCTTTTTGTCTAAAAAAGTGACTTTAAGAGGAAGTATTCGTTAAAAATACAGATAAGTACTTAACCACACTTATTGATTTACACCTGACACACTTGGTTTGTGTTGGGTGTTTTCTACATTAATCCCCAAGCATGAACGTACATATAATTATTCATTTGCTACTATTCTTGTAGCAAGGCGAATATTTAAATTACTGAATGTGCGTACCTCCTGAAAAATAGATATACTATTGACTAATAAAGCCTTGTTACATAACTGTTATAAACTGAAAATAGAGTTATTACTAGTGTATTTTTAAACAGAATTATGACTTTATTCCAGTCAGTATTTACTGTTTTTTTTTTGAAATAGTGATTAGATATTAGATAAAGTCAAATGGAACTTGAAAATATAACTTGTTGAAAATAAGTGGGTATAAGTGTTGAAAAAATATTTTCACACATTATTATAATATGTAACTTTGTAGGATCAAATTATGTAGTGAAAAGAGGTCATTTAAGCTGATAGTAAAAAACTGGCAAAATTTTTGTTGTTATTTACAATAAATAGCGTGTTTGTCTAATGTAGTTGTATTTATCCTTCTTCTGAAAGTATGAAAAAAAAATTATCTCTCCGAAATATCAAGTTTCTTGTAGTATCCTCATGTGCAATAGGTTTATTAAACTCCTGTAATCCAGCAGATTCTAACGACGTACAGCCAATAGAAGTAAACGTAGTCGATAAAATTCCATCAACGATTGCTTCTCAATGGGCAGAACTCCAATTAATTTTAACTAAAAGAACAGCAGGTTACACACCACCTGTAGCTTCAAGAGCTTATGGGCTTGCGGGGGTAACAATGTACGAATCTGTAGTGGCTGGAATGCCAGAAAAAAAATCTTTGGCAGGTCAATTATCGAAATTGGCTTCTCTCCCTACGATTGATGCTACAAAACAATATAATTATGGGTTAAGTTTGAATGCAGGACAGGCAAACATATTACGTAGTTTGTATGCAGAATCATCAAGACCGCAAGCGGTAGCAAACAAAAAGTCAATTGACTCATTGGAGACGTTGATAGCTACATCGCTACGTACGGGAGTTTCTCAGGATATTGTAGATCGCTCTATTGCTTATGGTGATACCGTAGCGAGAAGTATTTTTGCATGGTCAAAAACAGATGGTGGTCATGAAGGTTATAAAAGAAATTTCCCAACAACGTATGCGATTCCAGTTTTTCCAGGAGCTTGGCAAAAAACCGAAAATGGACAGTTGCCAATGCAACCTTATTGGGGTAATAACAGAACCTTTGTAATAGCCAATTCTTATATTTCTCCAGTAGATCCAATTCCGTTTTCTACCAGTACGACATCTGCTTACTTTAAGGCATATAAAGAGGTTTATGATAAAAACATTACACTAACGTCAACAGAAAAAGAAATTGCTGTGTGGTGGGCAGATAACCCAGGCGAAACCCCAACACCTCCAGGGCACTCGTACTCTATTGCAAATATTGCCGTTAAAAAAGCGGGTGCTGGTTTAGGAAAGGCCGCAGAAGCATTTGCTCGTACGGGTATCGCCGTAGCGGATGCCTTTATTCTTTGTTGGAAATGTAAATATATTTATATGAATGAGCGTCCTTATACGATGGTTAACCGTATGATTGCTAAATGGACTCCGTTTTGGCCAGCACCTCCTTTTCCAGGTTATATGTCGGGACATGCTACTCAGTCAAGTGCTTCAGCAGAAGTATTGACGGCAATGTTTGGAGAGAATTTTGCCTTTACAGATAATTCAAATGAGGGTATGGGGATTGAGGCAAAGACGAATACTCCTTTTAAAGTTCGTAATTTTAGTAGTTTCCGTGCTGCTGCAGAAGAGTCAGCGATGTCTCGTTTCTATGGAGGCATTCATACGAAACAGGATAATGAGATTGGTTTACAGGAAGGTAAGAAAGTGGGCTTAAACATAAACGCACTGAAATTTAATAAATAAGCTGATTTATTATATACCGATAGGGTGGTTGTCGAGAGATAATCACCCTATTTTTGTTTAAAATTGATAGACCGTTTTTCAGTAAAGGTTGTATGAAAAGTCGCCTTCGGATAACGAATCTACTATTTCCGAATAACATCTTGTCTGTTTATCGAGATTATATCTACTCATTTTGTCCTTTTAACGATTTTTAAGTAAAAAAGTACAATATATTTTCCAACTTTGTGTTTTAAAATTGAGTCATTAATAGCGTTTTCGTATTTTATACATTGAGATGAAAAAACTTTTCCTTTTTGGTATGTTTGTATGTGGCACAACTAGTAGGTTGGTGGCTCAAGATACCACACAACATAGGTTGTTGGGAGTGAGGCCTGTTATTTCCATTGAAAATGTGGAGTTTGGTAAACAGGCTTTAGCAGGAAAAGTGGGTGTAGAACTCCAATTTAAGCCTACTTCTAAGGTGAATATTAATTTCAATCTAAATGGATTTTTGAGTCAGAAAACCAAGGCGGAAAGTTTAGGGGCATCTCCAAGTGCAAGCACTATTTTGGCGGGTTATCAGGATGCTTACGGGAATTTCAATAAAATTATACCGACTAGTAGTACAGGAGGTTATCCAACACCTTTAATTCAGTTTAAAGGTGCAACAGCATCCTTGGATGCGGGTATTCCTTTCAAATTGAAAGATAGTTCTTCTGCTACTATTGAGCCTTTTTTAGGCATTGAAGGAAAACTATTCAATCGGTCAACTATTTTCGGTGAAGGTTCGGGATATACATTTACAGAACAATATAAATTTTTATCGCCAACCTTAGGGGCTAAATTGAACTATACAACTAAGTCGAAGGTGAAGTTGACGTTTAGAGTTTCGGCCGCCTATCCTGTGATAGCCAAAGTAAAAACAGATGAGAAGAATCTTACTGCTCCCAATACGGAGGTGGATTTAACTAAACAGCTTTCTCCCTCTGTTGAGGTAGGTGCTAAAGTAAAGAAAATGACTATTCGTTTCCGATATGAACGAGTGAATATAGGGCAGTCAGATACTCTACAAAGAGTTAGTCAGCCCGCTCCAAAAGTAAATATTACAGGTATTACAATAGGCTATGATTTTTAGAATAGGCAAGCGATATAAAAAAAAAGACCGACTAAGAGATGGCTCTTGGTCGGTCTTTTATGTTCTGAATATTCATTCACAGAGTTTGTAAAAACTCAGATAGTGTTATAATTGTAGTACTTTTATAGGGATTTAGTGCTAACAAATCTTTATCTCCTGTCAATAAGAAATCAACATTTCCATCAATTGATAAGGATAGCAAAAAGTTGTCCTTAATATCTCTACAGGCGTTTTCATTAGAGTTAACCTCCACAAAATCCGCATATTCCTCAATAGTTTCAATTACATCTTCAATATCACTCGGTGAAAAAAAACGTCTAAATTTTGGTCGTCTAACAACTGTTATAAATTCATCTAATAATTCTTGACTAAAAACAAGTGTAGCTTTTTTCGTAAAAAGAATTTCATCGAGTTTTGAATAGTCTTTCGAAATCAAAAAACTAATCCAAAGATTTGTGTCTATGATAACTCTATAACTCATTTTTCCTGTAACGCTTTTCTCTTACCAATTCAACTTCCTGTGTTATTTCTTCAAGACTCGGACTTATTGTTGCCTTAGAACGAAGTTTTTTCAGAACATTAGCAAAGCCTTTATTCGCTGAGGATTCTTGAATTGAAATTAGATTTAAGGCTGCTAAGTCTTTTAACAGTCTCATTGCTTTAGGATTCAAAACGTCAACTCGTATCGTATTCATGGTAGTTGATTTTAGTTGAAAGGAAACCTTTTTGAAAGGCTAATCAAGTCTAAATATAGTTATTTTTTGTCTAACTAAAAAGGTCAAGTTTTTATACCTGACCTTTTTAGTTTACTTCGAAATCTCCAACATTGCTTTCAATGCCTTTAAAGCAGGAATGCGAGTTTCTTCTGGCACTTGAATTTCTGGTAACTCATAGAACATCGCATTGTATAGCTTTTCCATAGTGTTCATTTTCATGTAAGGACATTCAGAACAAGCGCAGGTATTTTTCTCGTTGGCTGGTGCAGGAATCAATTTCTTGTGCGGAACTGACTCTTTCATTTTGTGCAAAATTCCCGCTTCGGTTGCCACAATGAATTCTTGACAATCCGATGATTTTACGAAATTTAATAGTGCCGTCGTAGAACCAATAAAATCAGCTTGTGAAAGAATGATTTCTTTACATTCTGGGTGAGCAATTAATAGTGCATTGGGGTTTTCCTCTCTCACTTTTTTCAATTTCTCTAACGAAATATCAATGTGAACCATGCAAGAACCATCCCAAAGGATTAACTCTCTGCCCGTTTTGTTGGCTACATAACGCCCTAAGTTGGCATCAGGAGCAAAGATGATTTGCTTATCTGCTGGAATCGACTCAACTACTTTCACGGCATTTGAAGACGTACAAATGATGTCGGTCATTGCCTTAATATCTGCTGTACAGTTGATATAACTTACCACAACGGCATCAGGGTGTTGTGCTTTGAAGGCGGCAAATTCCTCTTTCGGAGCAGCGTCAGCTAAAGAGCAACCTGCATTGAAATCTGGAAGAACCACTTTTTTATTTGGGTTCAAAATCTTAGCCGTTTCACCCATAAAGTGAACTCCACAGAATACAATCATGTCGGCATCTGTCTTTTCAGCAGCCTGAGCTAAAGCAAGGCTATCACCCAAGAAATCAGCAATGTCTTGAATTTCAGCATCTACGTAATAGTGTGCCAAAATAACAGCATTCTTCTCTTTTTTTAGTTTTAGGATTTCGTTTTTCAAATCATCGCCCTTGAAAGGTACAGAACGACTTACGTATCCCACTCGGTTTACTTCTTCGATTAAGTTCATTGTTTTATTTTGAGATCAATTGCTGTACAGCACGTTCAAATTTATTCATTTCTAACCAGATTTCTTTCTCGACAACCATGCCATTCGGTTTTATCAGGTAAGCCATATTAGGGGCTTGTCCAAAATAGTTCCAGAATTGATTTGCTGGATTATCTAGTAATACGGGTACTTTGATATTTAATTCTTTTACCCATTTTTGAGCCAATGCTTTACGTTCTCCAAAAGTTTTGGGTTGAACGGCTTCAATGTGGGCTTCCACATTTTCTCGTGAAAAGCGTTTTTCGCTTCCTATCGTATAAGCATCCGCATCTTTTGGATACGCTTCTGTTGTATAGACGAAATAGATGGCTATTTTACTACTATATTTTTGATAAAAAGATTCGATTGCTGGAAGGTTTTTACGAGTAAGGTCGCAGGTGTAACTTCCCGAAATAAGTACCAAAGGTTTATTTTCTTTCAGCACTTTGTAAAATTCAACGGGCTTTCCTGATAAGTCCATCAAGGTTAAATTAGGGATTTGCGTTTGTGGGGCATAACCCAAATAATCCCAAAACTCAAAGCCATTTTTCGCACCTTCCGATTTACAAGGAGCAACAATGTCAGCATCTTTTGGAGCAATAAAAGGTATTTCCTTTTTGTCTTTTCCTTTGCAAGAGGCAAGAATAAGGAGCGAAAATATCAAATATACAAATTGGTTTTTCATTGAAACTTGTGTGTTAGCTTTTATAAACTGGCTAACTTTTTTACATTATTTTTAAGGGTCAATAATATAGAAAAAATGATGAATATTTCATCTGAAGTAGCATCATACCCTTGGCTAAGGGCGTAATTCACCCCGTCTAAAATCAAAAAAGTCCAGTGTTTTCCTATTACATAACACCCATAGACCACGCCTTTGTTTTCGTTAAGTTTTTGCCCAATGAGCATTGCCCCAAGAGCTTGTCCTGCTGGATGTCCGTTTGGGTCAATTTCTTTTTTATATTCTTGAAAGCAGAAGTAAGGAATTTCAGGTTCTCTACGTCCTTTGGCTATCATACCGTCAGGAATCCCATATAATTCAATGTCACCAATTTGTGCTTTAATGGCTCGGTTGGCATACGCATTAAAGTTTTCTCCCGTAAAATCAGCAAGCGATAACATGGGGCCAATAAAGTGCATGGAAAGTTCTTGTTCATTCCAGTTGAAAAAATTTGCTCTTAATTCTTTTCGATAAAATGTTAAGGCTTCTTGCTGGAAAGAACTTAATGCTTGCGGCTCATTAATCCATTGAGATAGATGTTCGCTTTCATCTACCATTCGTAAGCCGAATTTACTTTCTAAATTTGAAATGGTACATTCTGATAGTGTCATCTTGTTGAATCTATATTTATGGAAGAAAAATTAATAGCGGATGTATCAAATCCAACATTCAACATCCAAAATTTCACATCACTTAATATGCCTTTAAACTTAAATCTAAACTAGCTATATGGTGTGTCAACGCTCCACAAGAGATATAATCGACACCACATTCTGCATATTCACGAATGGTCGTTTCGTTGATTCCACCTGAGGCTTCGGTCATGAATTTACCGTCAATCATGGCTACTGCTTTGCGGAGGTTTTCAAAAGAGAAGTTATCCAACATGATGCGGTTTATTTGTCCAATCGCTAATACCTCTGCCAATTCTTTTAGGTTACGGACTTCAATTTCGATTTGTAAGTCTTTGCCTGTCGTTTTCAAATAATCATTGGCTTGTGTGATGGCATTTTTGATACCACCAGCATAATCAACATGATTATCTTTAATCAAAATCATGTCATAAAGAGCATATCGGTGATTGACCGCTCCACCAATTTTGCACGCCCATTTTTCACAAATACGGAAATTTGGCGTGGTTTTACGAGTATCTAATAGTTTGGTGTTTGTCCCTTCTAACAATTTTACCAACGATGCCGTATAAGTGGCAATTCCCGACATACGTTGCATACAGTTCAATACCAAGCGTTCTGCTTTAAGAATCGACTGAGACGAACCTGCAACGGTCAATACAATTTCGCCTTTTGTAATAAACGTTCCATCTTCTAGTAGTACTTCTACTACTAAATTGGGGTCAACTTCTGCAAAAATTAGCTTGGCTAATTCGACACCAGCCAAAATTCCTGTATCTTTTACCAATAATCTTGCTCGTCCTTGAGCATCGCTCGGAATGGTTGATAGGGAAGTATGGTCGCCGTCGCCAAGGTCTTCAGCAAGTGCAGTTTGAATAAAATGATGAATGTATGACGGCTCTAAGTAGTTGAACATAAAAAGGGTGTTTGAATAATGCTGAATCGTAATCAGAATTGTATAATTACTAACTTATCTCCCTCAAAAGTAAGACATTTTCAAAAATCCTACCTACAGTCAGTCTTTAAATTTTACGTGGATGTTTGGTTTATTACCAGAAAAATTACAAATTTGTGAACAATAGTTAAATTTCTGTGCATAAAAACTCTCACATAGCTCGTACTTTCAGCACATTTTTGATGTGTTTGATGCTGATGTTTACCGTTTTTGGTAAGACATTTTCGGCATCACAACGTGTTAATGCAGGAGAAAAAAACGTAAAAACAACGCAAACGGACAAGCAAAAGCAAGATCCAAGAGCGTGTTCGGTAAGTGAATTGTCTGTGATGCAGGCATCAACACCGATTTCGGTTGATTTTTCACCTGAATTTACGTTTACTCCACAGCTAATTTCATTTGTTGCTCCAACGCTTCATTCAGAAGTAGTAAAGGAAACGATTTATCGTCTTTCTTTCCACGAAATTCTCTTCGAGCATTTCATCGCTACCAACGCCCCGTGATTTTTTTCTTGTAGGTTGTGGCTTTATGCTTTAACCCTCTATCAGTTCAACTGATAATATCTCCTTATGTTATTGTGAAATAGCATTAAGATTTTATTGCCTTTGCCCTTGTTGGCGGAGGTCTTATCTAGTTTAATTTTCAATTTCATCTAATTTTCAATTACAATGCGTTACAAAGGTGCCATTATCTGGCTGACTGGTATCATCTCAGCCTTGTGTTTATTCTTTTTATCTTTCACATGGAAAGCAAATTCAGTTCGTGAAGAGGCGGTTAATTATGCAACCGTAAACGGTAAATTTGACCCAGCAAGAAAACTTCATTTTGTTGATTCATTGTGGAAACAACCTGTTTATTTAGGGTTTACGTTACAAGAAGTAACAACGTACAGCCTTCACAAAGGCTTGGACTTAGAAGGTGGTCTTCATGCCGTACTAGAAGTTTCTCCAGTAGAAATCTTACGTGCATTATCTGCAAAAAGTAATGACCCAAACTTCGAAAAAGCATTACAAGAAGCATCTAAGGCTCAGATAACTTCTACAAAGCCTTTCAATGATTTGTTCTTTGAAGCATTTGCTCGCATTGCTCCAAAACAACCATTGGCATCTATCTTCGCTAACTCGACTAACCGTGAGAAATTAAATTCTCAGTCGAGCGATTCTCAAGTGAAGAAAGTAATCAACGACGAAATTGATGGAGCTGTTGACCGTGTTTACAAAACGATTCAAACTCGTATTGATAAATTAGGGGTAGCTAACCCGAACATTCAACGTTTACCAGGTACAAACCGTATTCAAGTTGAATTACCAGGGGTTGATAATCCAGACCGTGCTAGAAAAATTTTAGCTCAAGCAGCGAAATTAGAATTTATTGAAGTTGCTGAAATTAACGAATGGGGACAAGGCTTAAACACGTTAGGCGAGTATTTAGCAGCAGAAGAAAAAGCATCTAAATCATCTTTATCTTCATTATCTGCTCCAGCAGCAAGCACAGATACAACGAAAAAAGACGGTGATTTAGCAGGGAAATTAGCAGGAACTGCGAAATCAACTACAAAAGACACTGCGAAGAAAGATACAAAAGATACAACAGCAGGTGCGGCTTTAACGAAATTGTTCTTGCCATTGGATAACCAAGGAAGAACTTGGGGTGTATTCCGTAAAGATACTGCTCGTGTAAATGAATTATTCCGTCGTCCAGAAGTACGTATGATGTTCCCCGCAAACATCACATTCCACTGGTATGCGATTGGTATTCCTGCTAAAAACGGAGACGAAATCATTCAATTAGAAGCATTAAGACAAATTGAAGGACAAGTAGCTCCATTGACAGGTGAAGTAATTACAGATGCTGCTCAGGATTTTGATCAAAATGGTCGTCCAGAAGTAACAATGGCAATGAACGGAACAGGTGCTAGAATCTGGAAAAATATGACTGCTGCAAACGTTGGAAAACGTATCGCAATTGTATTGGATGGATATGTTTACTCTGCACCAAACATCAATGGTGAAATTGCAGGTGGTCGTTCATCAATCTCTGGTTCATTCACAGTAGAACAAGCAAAAGATTTAGCAAACGTATTGAAATCAGGTAAATTATCTGCTCCAACTCGTATTGTGGAAGATGCTTTCGTTGGTCCATCATTAGGTCAAGAAGCAATCAACCAAGGTTATATGTCAATGTTATTGGGTCTATTGTTAGTAGTAATCTTTATGATTGGTTACTATGGTAACCCAGGTTGGATGGCAAATGCTGCCCTTTTGTTCAACGTATTCTTCATTGCAGGGGTATTAGTTCAAATGCAAGCGGTATTGACTTTACCAGGTATTGCTGGGGTTGTATTAACATTGGGTATGGCGGTCGATGCCAACGTATTGATTAACGAACGTATCCGTGAAGAATTACACAAAGGAATGGGCTTATTGGAAGCAATCAAAATTGGTTATGAAAAAGCTCTTTCTGCGATTATTGATGGTAACGTTACAACAATCTTGATTGGTATTATCTTGATTATCTTCGGTTCTGGTTCTGTAAAAGGTTTCGGTGTTACGCTTTGTATTGGTTTGGTTACTTCGGTATTCACATCGGTATATGTGTCGCACATCTTTGTTGACTGGATGGCGAAACGTGCTATTGCAGCAGGAAAAGAGAAATCAGTAACGTTTGAAACATTTATCTCGAAAGATTTATTCAAGAATTCAAACTTTGACTTTATCGGAAAACGTAAATATTCATATATCTTCTCTTGGGCTTTAATCGCTCTTGGTGCAATTGTATTGACAATCCAAGGTGGTTTCAACTTAGGTGTTGACTTTAAAGGTGGTCGTTCGTATGTAGTTGAATTTGCAAAAGCAACCGATGCTGCAACCGTGAAGGATGCCTTGAAAGATTCATTCGGTGGAAAAGGTGTTGAAGTAAAAACATTCAACGGAGATAAAATGAAAGTGACTACATCTTACTTAGTTGAAGATGAAAGTACACAAGCTAACCAAACGGTTCGTAAAGCATTAGAATCAGGTTTATCTAAATTAGCAGATGCTAAACCAGTGATTCAGTCAGAATCGAAAGTAGGAGCAACCATTGCCGATGATATTTTGACGCAATCATTCTTATCAATTATCTATGCGTTAATTGCCATCTTTATTTATATCTTAATTCGTTTCCGTAAGTGGCAATATTCATTGGGTGGTATTATCGCCTTAGTTCACGATGCGTTAGTGGTATTAGGAATGGTTGGTATTGCTCGTATCTTCGGATTAGAGTTAGAAGTTGACCAAGTATTTATTGCAGCGGTATTGACCGTAATTGGTTATTCAATTAACGATACCGTGGTAGTATTTGACCGTATTCGTGAAGAAATCGGTTTAGATGCTGACTTAAACGATAAGGAGTTGATGATCAAAACAATCAACCAATCAATTAACCACACGATGAGCCGTACCGTAATGACAGCGACTACTGTATTCTTAGTAGTAACCGTGTTGTTATTATTTGGTGGAGACGTATTAAGAGGTTTCTCTTTTGCGATGTTCATTGGGGTTGTATTTGGTGCATATTCATCTATCTTCGTAGCAACGCCAATTGTAATTGACTTTGCAACAGGTAAAAAGAAGGCAGTAGAACCAGCAAAACAATAATATATTACTGAGTATGACAGGGCGGGCGATTCAATAATCGCTCGTCCTTTTTTTATGGGATTATAGGACGGTTTTGATTTTTGGATTATCTTGCAATAAGGAAAGTACAATGTATTGAGTATAAAGTACTAGAAATATTGGAACAACACAAAAAATTACATTTCATATACTAAAAAACAACAGATTATTATGGCAAACATTTGGGCTAAAAAGTCGCTAACACAATTAATGGATGATGCCACCGCAGAGAAAGGTGGTCTAAAGCGAAGTCTTGGGCGAATGAATCTCTTGATGATGGGTATCGGGGGAATTATTGGTGCGGGTATCTTCGCTCTTTCGGGTACTGCTGCTGCTAACTACGCAGGACCAGCGGTAACGTTCTCGTTCATTTTGGCAGGGGTTGCCTGTGCTTTTGCAGGCTTATGCTATGCCGAACTAGCGTCTATGATTCCAATTGCAGGTAGTGCTTATACGTATGCGTATGCAACAATGGGAGAATTTATCGCTTGGATTATTGGTTGGGATTTAATCTTAGAATACCTTTTTGCTTGCTCAACCGTTGCTGTGGGTTGGAGTGGTTATATGATAAGTTTCTTGGATAAATTCTTAGGAATACAAATTCCTTCGTATTTAGCAGAAGCTCCAATTAAATACGATACCCTTACGGGTGACTGGACTTCAACAGGAGCATTCATCAATCTTCCTGCGGTATTGGTTATTGCTATCATCTCAGCTATTCTTTATCGTGGAGTTCAAGCATCAGCAACTGTGAATAACGTGATTGTTGCGATTAAAATCACGGTGATTGCCTTGTTTATCTTGTTTGGTTTTAAATTTATCAACATGGATAACTTGACTCCATATATTCCTGATAACTCGGGCGTTTGGGGTAAATTCGGTTGGTCTGGTATCTTCCGTGCTTCGGGAGTAATTTTCTTCTCATACATTGGTTTTGACTCCGTTTCAACTGCCGCTCAAGAAGCAAAGAATCCACAAAAAGATATGCCATTCGCTATCTTAGGTTCGTTATTAATTTGTACGGTTATCTACATCGTTTTCGCAACTGTAATGACGGGTATGGTAAGCTACAAAGACTTAAACGTTTCAGCTCCAGTAGCCGTAGCAATCGACGCAGCAGGCGATTCATTAACATGGTTGAGTCCATTGGTTAAAATCGGTGCAATTGCAGGGTTAAGTTCAGTAATCTTGATTATGGCGTTGGCTCAATCTCGTATTTTCTTCACGATGTCTCACGACGGACTTCTTCCAAAATTCTTTGGTAAAGTTCACTCAAAATACAAAACTCCTTATCTTTCTACAGTAGTAACAGGCGTAATGGCAGCCCTAATTGGTGGGATATTCCCAATCGACTTATTAGGAGAATTAGTATCTATTGGTACGTTGTTCGCTTTTGCGGTTGTATGTTTGGGTGTATTATTCTTACGTTACAAACAACCAGAGTTAAAACGTCCGTTTAAAGCTCCTTTCTTCCCAGTAGTTCCTATTTTAGGCGTATTGAGTGCAGTAGGCGTAATGTCATTCTTACCAGGCGATACATGGATTCGTTTATTCGTATGGATGGCTTTAGGTTTATTGATTTACTATTTCTACGGAAAGAAAAACAGTAAAGTCGGAAACGAATAAGTACTGAAACATCAGCGATATAAGTAATAGAAGGATGCCCCTCGGGGTGTCCTTTTTTTGTTTTTTCCATTTAACAGGCGACTGAAGTCACCTGCTAAATGGAAAAATACATTCTCGTTTTGAGTCGAAAGATTAATGTATTTATGAAAGTATCAAGGATATAATTTGCCACTTGGAATGTTTTTGGGGTTAGGCTTCCGTTTAG
>JBMLRK010000477.1:0-15995 GCA_049241065.1 Spirosomataceae bacterium | reverse complement strand
ACATGAATATTGGGGGTTGACACGTGAATATTGGGGGTTGACACGTAGGTCAACCCCTACGCAAACATTTGTTTTAATGCACCCCAAAGGGCTTTTTTCTTGGGAACGTCGTTTTGCAATTCACTCAAAATATCGGCATATAAAAAATGAACGCCTTGAATCGTTCTGACTTGATATGGAATTAGGGGAATTTCTAAATTAATGGTGAACAATGGAATCCCAAAAGTCACTAATTGTTTCACGGCTCTGGATGATAAAACTGGACGTAAATTAGCCTTGCCTATCGTTGCTAAATCTAACACTTCTACTTTAGTTAAATCTAGTTTTACCGCCGCTATAATTTTTGTCAACAGGTCTTTATCGGCTTCACTTAAATGTTCTACCAAAATCAATACCTGATGATTTACCTGCGGAACAAACACTTCTTCGACCACTACAGGAGGAGCGATAACAGGCTTTTGAACCTCTTCTTTTACAGGTAAAATAGCCACCGCTTTTACTTCCTCCTCTATACCTGACTCAAGGGTTTTCTTCTCTGGAATCAAATACAAAGTATTTTCTGCAAATAAATATTGTAGGGCTATTTTTTCAGCTTCAGTCATATCAACGGAGGGTTATACACAAATGTCGTAAACAAATATCGGAACAATTCATTAAAGCCACAACCTTTCAACAAATCACCTTTAAGTTGGTAGCTTCGTATCTGGCTAACAATTCTGGGGAAATATGGGCATCTGTTATGAGGGTCGTAACCATACTCAAGGGGGCAAATTGAAAATAATTATCTTTCTCCAATTTACTTGAATCGCACAGCAGAAAAACTTCTTTGGCATGGCTTGCCATAGCGGTAGCAATGCTTGCTTCTTTTTCGCTGGCGGCCGTTAAGCCCTTTGCAAGCGATACACCATCTACCCCGATAAAAGCTTTATCTGCCTGATAACGAGCCAAATGTTCTAAGGCAATCATTCCATGCACTGCTTGTCGTTGCATATCGACCTCCCCTCCTACCAAATTAATCGACACGTTGGTATCCATCAATTCATATACGATAGGTAAGGAATTGGTAATCACCTTGATGTATTTATGTTTGATGTACGGACACAATCTTGCGAGCGTACTACCACAGTCTAAAAAAATCGTTTCGCCATCTTCGATATTCGCTGCTGCTTTGCGACAAATATAGTCTTTCTCCTCTGCTCTGCTCACCGCTTTATTGGTAAAATGAACAGGCGTTTGGGCAAGACTTAACTTCATGGCTCCTCCGTGTGTCCGAAAAAGCAGACCTTCTTCCGCTAACACTCCCAAGTCACGACGCACCGTGATTTCCGAAGTTTGTAATAACTCCGCAAACTCTTTCACCTCTACCGTGCCTTGTAAATCGAGGGTTTGTAAAATAAGTTTCTTTCTAAGTTGGAAATTCATTGCTTTTTAGTTCCTTTGTAAAATCAATCAAATATAATCATAAATAATCACATTCAATCAAAATGAAAACTCCGAGAATTGAAATTAAGGAAGAAAAAGTACTTTCTGACAATTGGTACGTACTAAAACGCTACACATTTGATTATTTCAGAAAAAATGGCATCGTAGAAACACAAATGCGTGAGGTGTATGACCGAGGCAATGGAGCAACCATTTTATTGTATAATCAGGAAAGTAAAAGGGTTATCCTGACGAGACAATTTCGTATTCCGACCTACGTGAATGGCAACACCTCTGGAATGTTGATTGAAGCTTGTGCAGGACTACTTGACTCCGATAATCCAGAAGTAGCCATCAAACGAGAAACGGAGGAGGAAACAGGTTTCAAAATAGCCAATGTGGAAAAGATTTTTGAAGCTTATATGAGTCCAGGTTCGGTCAGTGAGATTTTGTACTTTTTCATTGCTGCCTATACCAACGAAACAGAACGAAGTTTAGGTGGAGGTATTGAGGACGAGGAAATTGAGGTATTAGAAATTCCGTTTACAGAAGCTATCCACAAAATGAAAATAGGAGAAATTAGAGATGGGAAAACGATTATGTTACTCCAACATTTGCAACTAACAGGACTGATGGGCTAATAAAAAAGGTTCGACAGCCTTAGCTTATCGAACCTTTTTTAACAAATTCATCTATTAAAACTAAGCGAATGAACCTCTTAACACACATTCGTCACGGTCTGGCCCTGTCGAAATAAAATTGATAGGTAACGCTAATTTCTCTTCTAAGAATGCAATGTATTCAGACAATTCAGTTGGAAGGTTTTCAAATGTTCTGATGCCTTCTAACGAACAATTCCACCCTTTTAAGGTTTCATAAATTGGTTCGATTGTAATGTCTGTAATATCATAAGGAAGCTGTTCTGTAATCGTACCATCTTCCAATTTGTAAGCCGTACATACCTTGATTTCTTCAAAGATATTCAATACGTCTGCTTTCATCATGATTAATTGAGTCACTCCGTTAATCATCATCGCATATTTCAATGCAGGAAGATCAAGCCATCCACAACGTCTAGCTCTACCTGTTGTTGCTCCGAACTCACGTCCTTCTTTACGGATTGCCTCACCTACTTCGTCATGCAATTCTGTCGGGAATGGACCAGAACCAACACGAGTACAATATGCTTTGAAAATGCCGAATACTTCACCTACATTTTTAGGAGCAATTCCTAAACCTGTACAAGCACCTGCTGTTACGGTGTTTGAAGAAGTTACGAAAGGATATGAACCAAAATCAACATCTAATAAAGAACCTTGAGCTCCTTCTGCCAAAATTGTTTTGCCAGCCGTTAACGCATGGTTAACTGAATATTCTGAGTCAACAAGATTGAATTCTTTCATAAATTCAACCGCTGCAAAGAACTCTTCTTCTGCCGCAGCTAAATCGTACTCGAATTGATAAATATCTAAGATAGATTTATGACGAGTAACTAAAGCGTTGTATTTTTCTAAGAAATTCGGAGAAATAACATCTCCAACTCTCAATCCTTGACGAGAAATTTTGTCCGTATAAGTTGGGCCAATTCCTTTCAAAGTAGAGCCAATTTTCGCTTCACCTTTTGCTTTTTCGTAAGCAGCATCCAACAAACGGTGGGTAGGTAGGATGATTGAAGCTTTCTTAGAGATTTCTAAATTACCCTTTAAGCTCAAATTGAACTTCGACACCAAACCGTCGATTTCTTTTTTGAAGATAATTGGGTCAAGTACTACACCATTTCCAATGATGTTCTGAACTTCTTGACGGAAAATTCCAGATGGAATTTGGTGCAACACGTGCTTAAAACCATCGAATTCTAGGGTATGTCCCGCATTCGGACCACCTTGAAAACGAGCTACTACTTGGTATTTTGGAGCTAAAACATCTACAATTTTACCTTTTCCTTCATCGCCCCACTGCAAACCCAACAAAACATCTACTGCCATTTCTTTAACTTAGTATCACAGGGATAAGCCTGTATTTAGTATTACGAAAAAAACACAGGCATCAAGCCTGTCGTACAAAATGAAAGGCAAAGATAACTAATCTTAAAACAAAAACCCCGTGTGTGTTTTGGAAATTTAAACACACACGGGATTTCTTTTAATTCTTTAGAGAACCTTGCTACAAAAGAGGCCTAATTTGTACCTCCTACGATGTTTTGTTGTTGCATGGCTTTTTTATGTTCACAATCGGTTTTGGTACATGAGCCATAAAAAATCAAGGAGTGGTGCATCACATTAAATTGTAACATCTCTCCGACCATCGACTGAATAGTTTGTACACGTGGGTCACAAAACTCCGTTACATGATGGCAATCTGTACAAATCAAATGGTCATGTTGACGACGGCCATACGATTTTTCGTACTGAGCAATGTTACGTCCAAATTGGTGTTTGGCCACTAAATCACATTCAACCAAGACATCCAGTGTATTGTACACGGTGGCACGAGAAACTTGATATTTTTTATTTTTCATCGAAATATACAGTTCTTCCACATCAAAGTGATCGTCACGTGTGTATATTTCTTCCAAAATGGCAAAGCGTTCTGGTGTTTTCCTAAGTCCTTTATTTTCAAGATATGCCGTAAAAATTTTTTTTACGGATTCTAACGTTACATTTGATGGCATTGTTACAGAAATTCAGTTATACTGCTTGTATTAAGCGACCAGAATACGACTCTTTCTAACTTATGTTTAGACTAAATCTATTTTCGTGACACAAATTTAACCTAAATTTAAAGAGAACGATAAAAAAAGGTGGAGTTCTTCCAAAAGATAATCTCGTGAAAGCGAAGGAATGATTTATATCAGTAATATTTTTACTCTTAGAGAGTAAATTGAAAACTCTCTAAGAGCGAAATAACTTAGTTACTTCGAACAATCTCTACAACCCCAGTCACTCGTTCTAAATAACTAACAAGGGTTTCTAGGTGTTCTGTTCCTTGAACGACTAAAGAAATTTTACCATCGAAAATGCCATCTTTCACTCCGATTGTTAAATCCTGAATATTTACTTTTAATTCTTGCGAAATAATGGCCGTCAAATCGCTCATTAAGCCGATTCTATCCACACCTTTAATCTCTAAATGAGCCACAAAAGACATCTCTGCCTTGCTTGCCCAAACAGCTTTGAGGACACGGTCGCCATGACGAGAGAGTAATTCGGGAGCATTAGGACACGAAGTTCTGTGAATTTTGATACCTTCATTAATGGTTACAAAGCCAAATACGTCATCTCCTGCAATCGGATTACAACATTTTGCCAAGACATAATCCACTTTGTCCATGTCTTCCCCAATCAATAAAGCATCGGCATCTTTGCGGTCGCCATGAAGTTTTTTCAATTCCTTCATTACCGACTTCGTATTCACAAGCGGTTCTTTAATCGACTTCGCCGCCTGTTTGCGTTCGTGCATTTCACGATCCGACTTCCAACGTTTTAGTTCATCCGCCTGTAGATAGCCTTTTCCAAAACGGTAGAATAAATCGTTGGCATCTTTCACATTGAAATAAGCCCGTAATTGGTTAGTTACTTCTAAGGTTAACACAGGCGTTCCCAACACTTTCAACTTATGCTCAACAATATCCCGTCCCGAAATAACGTGTTGTTTATTTCCTTCTTTGATATAGTCTTTGATACGAGACTTCGCTTTGGTAGTTGCCACAAAACCCAACCAATCTTCCGATGGTTTTTGTTTGGGCGAAGTCATACATTCAATAATATCTCCGTTTTTTAGTTTGAAACTCAGCGGTACTAATTTACCATTGACTTTCGCACCGATACACCTTGCCCCTACTTCCGAGTGAATTTCAAAGGCAAAATCCAAGGCAGTTGAACCGTCTTTTAAGACAATCAATTTACCTTTTGGCGTGTAAACAAAGATTTCTTCGTTATATAAACTGCTGCGAATATCGTCCACCAAATCAACGGCCGACTGCTGTGTTTTATCTGAATTATCTAAAGCTTCACGAATTTGGCTCAACCAAGATTCAAAGGCTTGATTTGTTTTGGTTTCATTCCCTTTGTATTTCCAGTGAGCTGCAAAGCCTTTTTCAGCAATTTCGTCCATTCGTTTGGTACGAATTTGTACTTCTACCCAACGCCCGCCTTTTTTGCCCGAACTCATTACAGTTGTGTGCAATGACTCGTAACCATTTCCTTTAGGCGTAGAAATCCAGTCTTTCAAGCGGTCAGGATTGGGTTTATAACAATCTGTTACGATTGAATAGGCTGCCCAACAAGCCGATTTTTCATGTTCTGCTGGTACATCCAAGATAATACGAATGGCAAACAAATCGTAAATTTCATCAAAATTAACATGGCTTTTCTTGAGTTTATTGTGAATAGAATAAATCGACTTTGGTCTTCCCTTGATGACATACTTGTAAGGTGTCTTTTTAAGTCCTAGCTCCAAGGGTTCGATAAAGTTTTGGATAAACTTTTCTCGAGAAGTTTTTGTTTCCTTGAGTTTGTGGGCTACGTCCTTATACGCCTCTGGTTCAATGTATTTCAAACATAAATCCTCCAACTCCGACTTAATTACATGAAGACCAAGGCGGTGAGCAAGCGGAGCATACAAATAAAAAGTCTCCGAACTAATCTTCAACTGCTTATCACGTGCCATACTACTCATGGTACGCATATTGTGCAATCGGTCTGCTAACTTAATGAGGATCACCCGAATATCATCCGACAAGGTCAACAACATTTTACGGAAGTTTTCCGCTTGTTGCGAACTTCCTTGTTCAAAAACCCCCGAAATTTTGGTGAGACCGTCTATGATTTTGGCAACTTTTGAACCAAACTGAGCCTCAATTTCTGCTAAGGTTACTTCGGTATCTTCTACCACATCGTGCAGTAAGGCACAAATAATGGATGTTGCCCCTAAGCCAATTTCATCTACACAAATTTGAGCAACAGCAATGGGGTGATAAATATAAGGCTCACCCGATTTTCGACGCATCTCCTTGTGAGCTTCAGCAGCCAAGATAAACGCTTCTTTAATCAGTTTAGCATCATCATTTTTCAAAAAAGGTTTGGCTGATGAGAGTAATTTTCTATATCGTTTAAGAATTTCTTTGCGTTCTTGCTCTAAATCTATCGCTACTACTTCCACTGGATTTAATGATTAAGTTGACGTATTAAATGACTGAGTAAACTAGTCCAAAACCTTTTCCTTATGTTAATTTAAAGGTTATCTTAAAGTCATGGATTTCTATTTTGTGATTTTGTTCTTTACACTAAGTTAACAAAAGGTACTACAAAAACAAACAAAAAAAAGCTCGTATTTGAAATACGAGCTTTTTTTTGTTATGTGTTAATACTTAATTCGAAGGACATATAAGCCACTTTTCTTGAGTGAAAATATAACTATTTTTAGTACACTATTCCCTATCTTGGTTTAGGACATTTAATTTGTGGTGTTATATGGTAAACCAATTTAAAGGTATTCAACAGATACATATCATTCAGAGTAGCTGAGAAATTTCTATTTCCTCCTGCGGCTGTACCAGGAGCAATTGGAAAAGCACTAACAGGCACAGCAGCTCCTTGAGGAGAACCCTGATCTGCATACCATTGACGAATGGCAGCCTCTCTATTGATACCCTTCCGAACTGCTACAAGTTCTAATTCTCTATGACCAAAAACGGCCGATAGTGGATCATTGGCAGCCATAGCAGCTTTATCACCGTAAACTCCTCCAATATCATCAATATAATCAGTAAATAAATAATGAAGTCCTATCTCATAGGCAATATCCCATTTCTTATTTAGGCTTACACGCAGTCCTAAACCAGCTAAGGCATTGGTTACGATTAGGTTATAAGGAGCAACTGTACTGGTAGGTAACGTTTGTCCCTCTGTTCCTAGTGGTTGTAAACTGACCCATTCGCCATCTTCCACGCCAGAAGTTCCTTTAGGAGCTTGAGCCACAGGATTATGATGTAAAATAGAAAAGCCCCCAAATATATAGGGAATCAATTGGGGACGAAGCGTATAAGCTCTTTGTTCGGCAACAAAGCTATAAATTCCTACGGCGGATAATTCCTGAATATCATTACGAAAATGTGTATTTCGGAAAAACAAGTTTGGATACTTAACATCTCCTTCGTAATTGCTATCGTCTCCTGATAAACGTACCCACGTCAAACCAAAGCGAACACTTGTATGCGGGCTTAAATGCCTTGTCAAATCCACACTAAGATTCCAATTAATATTCCGAGCTGTCGATTTTAAGGGGCGACTAACTGGTGCTAAATCACCATAATAATTAGAAGTACCAATGCCAAAGGCAATAGAAGAATGAGGTTCATACGCCTTCTTTCTCTTAAAAATAGAACGCTCACTATTAAATACGTCTGAAAAAAAACGCTGGCTATACCCTTGTGAGCTAATCAAGAGACAACTAATTATTAAGTAGTACAGTTTTTTCATCATTTATAATGCTTGACAGCCTAAGTCTTGTTTGATTTTGTGCGGTTTGGTGGGTGCAAAAATACACTATTCACCTCAGATAATGAATTATTAAGTAATGTACCAGTGAGAAATTAAGGAAGCCTGCACGGCTCTATCGGTTTTTACCTATAAGGCATGACGGCTCAACAAACACAATGGATTAAATTCACAAAAAATTATATTTTTCCCTTCTACTTGTTATGCTAATATAACGAGCAATATTCACTAAAACTTATAAAACACGTTCTTATTTATGAAAAAAAGCATACTTTCCTTGGTTTTATTACTGAGTATAAGTTCATTCGCTAGTTTTGCTCAGAAAGAAAAATGGACTTCTCTTTTTGATGGTAAGACCCTAAAAGGGTGGAAACAACTCAACGGTAAAGCAAAATATACCGTTGAAAACGGTGAAATCGTAGGTTCTACAGTTGCCAACACGCCCAACTCGTTCTTGTGTACCGAACAAGATTACGGCGATTTTATTTTTGAGTTAGACTTAAAAGTAGATGATGCCATGAACTCAGGAGTTCAGTTTAGAAGTTTATCAAAACCCGATTATCAAGATGGTCGTGTACATGGCTATCAGATGGAAGTTGACCCCACCGACCGTGCTTGGTCTGGCGGAATTTATGACGAAGCTCGTCGTGACTGGTTGTACATTCCGAACATTAATCCAGAAGGTAAAAAAGCGTTCAAAAAAGGAGATTGGAACAGATATCGTATCGAGGCCATTGGAAACACAATCCGTACGTTTATCAACGGTATCCCTGTCTCGTATGTAGTAGATGACATGACTGCCAAAGGTTTTATTGCTCTTCAAGTACATAGCATCTATGGCGACATGAAAGAGGGCATGAAAATTCGTTGGAAAAATATACGTATCCAAACGGAGAACTTAAAGCCAAGCCCTACCGATGCAACACCTGTTGTCAACTTACTTTTGAATAACCTTTCAGAACAAGAAAAAGTACAAGGGTTTAAATTACTTTTCAACGGAAAAGATTTTACAGGATGGCGTGGTGTTCACCAAGATAAAATGCCAACAGCACACTGGAAAGTAGTGGACGGACAAATTAATGTGAGTCCTTCGGATGGTTCTGAAACGGGAAATGACATCGTAACAAACGAACAATTTGGAGCATTTGAATTGACTTTCCAATTTAAACTTACCGAGGGTGCAAACTCTGGAGTGAAGTATTTTGTGAACGAAGAATTCGATTCAAATGGTAAATCGGGGATTGGTCTTGAGTTTCAAGTACTAGACGATGAGAAACATCCAGATGCTAAAATGGGTGCAGTAGGCAACCGCACGTTGGGAAGTTTATACGATTTGATTCCTTCGTACAAACAAACAAAACGCTTCACTAAGAAGATTGGCGAGTGGAACGAAGGACGAGTAATCGTTTTGCCAAACAACATCGTGCAACATTGGTTAAATGGTTTCAAAGTAGTTGAATACGAACGTAAAAGCAACATTTTTGACGCTTTAGTAGCTCGTTCTAAATACGAAAAATACAAAGGCTTTGGAGCAGGAGATAAAGGCAATATCCTTTTACAAGATCATGGCAACGATGTGCTGTTCAAAAATATCAAAATCAGAGAGTTGAAATAATTTATCTTATGAAAAGGAACTACGCTTTTGTACTCGCACTTGGTTTAGGTATGGCTCAGGCTGTTGCTCAAACGAACACTCAACCAGATTTGGGCTATCGCTCGGTAAAACTCATTAAGAAAAATGGGTTATCGTTCAAAGACCTTAATAAAAATGGGAAACTTGATAAATACGAAGATTGGCGATTGCCTGTTGATACCCGAATTCAAGACTTAATTGCTCAAATGTCGATAGAGGAAAAAGTCGGATTTATGTTAATCAGCAGTACTCGTTTAGCAGGCGATTGGTCGTTTCAACCCAATGCTCCAAAATCCGAAATTACGAGTGGATTCAACGAAGAAGATTTGATTCAGCCTATCAATATGTTCACTCGCAAGCCCCTACCTGTACCAAACATGGGGGCTGCTGGAACAACCAAAGGGGTAACGCTGTTTCACCTCCGCCATTTTATTTTGAGAGCCAATACCTCGGCAAAAGTAATGGCAGAATGGTCGAACAATTTACAGGCTTTATGCGAAAGTGACCGACTGGGGATTCCTGCCATTGTGGCTTCCAACCCACGAAACCATATTACCGCAGATGCCTCTATTGGGTTAAGCGTAGGGACAACGGTTTTCTCAAAATGGCCTGGTGAATTAGGATTATCAGCCATGAGAGACTTAAAACTGACCCGTGAATTTGCTGAAATTGCTGCCAAAGAATGGGCTTCGGTAGGTCTCCGCAAGGGCTATATGTACATGGCGGATTTATCGACCGAACCTCGTTGGCAACGAATTGAAGGCACTTTTGGCGAAGATGCCGACTGGACTTCCAACATGATTCGTGAAATCGTATTGGGCTTTCAAGGTAATAAATTAGGCAAACAGTCAGTTGCCATGACGACGAAGCACTTCCCTGGTGGAGGGCCACAGGTAGGCGGACAAGATTCTCACTTTGACTGGGGTAAAAATGCTCATTACCCAGGCGGAATGTTCGACTACCATGTCAAGCCTTTTATTGCGGCAATCAATGCAGGAACGTCGTCCATTATGCCCTACTATTCTGCTCCCAAAGACAAGAGCATGGAAGAAGTTGGTTTTTCGTACAACAAAGCTATTATTCAAGATTTGTTGAGAAAACAATTAGGCTTTAAAGGCATTGTCAATTCCGATACAGGCCCTATCGACATGATGCCTTGGGGTGTGGAAAACCTAACCATTTCGCAACGTTACCAAAAAGCCATTGAAGCAGGAGTAGATATTTTTTCGGGCGGTGCAGACCCAAGTGCCTTGTTAGAAACCGTTAAGAAAGGTTTAGTTTCAGAAGCTAGAATCAACGAATCAATCGCTCGTTTGTTGAAAGAAAAGTTTGATTTAGGCTTGTTTGAAAACCCGTATGTGGACGTAGCACTGGCGGAAAAAACGGTAGGTAATGCTGAATTTCAAGAAAAAGGAAATTTAGCGATGCGTAAATCGGTGGTCTTACTAAGAAACGATGCCAAATTATTACCGCTTGCTCCTAAAAGTGATGGTCGCCCTCAGAAAGTATATTTTGAATCGTACTTTGATGATGGCAAAACCAAAACGCCTATCAGAACAATTAAGCCCGAAACAAATAAATGGAATGTCGAATTTGTGGCAACGCCAGAAGAAGCAGATGTTGTTATTCTGTGGGTCACACCCAATGGTGGTAGTTTATTTAGTTCTAATGGTGGCCCAATCGAATTACAATTATCGAAAAACAAGGTAGATGTTGGTCACATCAACGAAACGACTTATCACAAACCGACGGTCTTGTTAATCAACTACACAAGTCCTTGGGTGATTGATGAAGTAGATAACCCAAATGTAAAAACCATTTTGGCAACTTTTGGAACAACCACCGACGCTATTCTTGACATTGTTACGGGTAAATACAACCCAACAGGCAAAATGCCGTTTAGTACGCCAAGTTCAAGAAAAGTAGTCATGGAAAATCAATCGGATGTTCCGGGCTTTATGAAACCAAAAGGGTATGCTCTATTCAAAGCGGGCGAAGGATTAAGTTATTAAAATCGATTCATAGTTAATCTCAATAAACATAGAACAATGACAACAAGAAGAGATTTCGTTAAAAAAACAGCCGTAGCAGGTTTAGGAGCATTGACATTCAGTGCTAAATCGTATGCTAAAATCATTGGGTCAAACGACCGAGTACGAGTTGCCTGTGTAGGTTTTTCAGATCGTTTCAAGGCTTCACACATCCCTCCTTTCAAGCAATTTCAAAAGGAAATGAACTTTGAAATGGTAGGATTATCGGACATCTGGAATCGTCGTCGTGAAGAAGGAAAAGCATTTATCGACAAAGCATTAGGTTCTGACGTACAAGTTTTCCGTAATAACGACGAATTGTATGCCTCAAAATCTGTGGATGCCGTAATGCTTTCAACAGCGGATTTCCAACACGCCATCCACACGATTGAAGCAGTAAAAGCAGGCTGTGACTGTTATACGGAAAAGCCACTTGCCGAAACCATGGAAGATAACCGTGCGGTATTAAAAGCGGTAAAATCATCGGGTAAAATCGTTCAGATTGGTTCTCAGCGTCGTAGTGGCCCTAACTATTGGGCAGCAGACGAGTACATCAAATCGGGCAAATTTGGTCCAATTGTGATGGTAGAATTAGTTTGGAATGTAAACCAACCTGGCCGTTGGAGAAGACCAGCCTTGACGAAAGACTTAAAAGAGTCGGATATTGACTGGAAACGCTTCTTGATTAACCGTCCTGCTGATACTTTTGACCCTCGTAAATACTTAGAATATCGTCTTTTCTGGCCTTATTCGTCAGGAATCCCAGGGCAATGGATGTCACACCAAATTGATACCGTACACTGGTTCTCTGGCTTACCACACCCACGTACTGCGGTTGCCAACGGTGGTATTTACCAATGGAAAGACGGTCGCCAAAATGCAGATACCATGACCGTTGTATTTGATTATGGCCCATTAGACGACCCTTCAACAGGTTTTCAAGTACAATTCACAAGCCGTTTCTCGAATGGAGCTGGCGAAACAAAAGAGTTGTATTACTCAAACGGTGGTATGATTAACCTTGACACCAACGAGATTTCTCCAACGGGTGGTTTAGGCGAAAGAGAAGCCGCAGCAATGGGACTGAAACCAAATCTTTTGGAAAAACTGAAACTAAGTGAAGTGACCAAGATTGAAACCAATGCCAACACTGGTTACGATGCCCTTACAACGGCTCACGTGAAAAACTGGATGGATTGTATTCGTTCTCGCAAAACACCAAACGCTCCCATCGAAGCGGGTTATCAACACTCAATTGCTACCATTATGGCAAACGCTGCTTACCGTAGCGGTCAGCGTGTAACTTTTGATGAGAAAACACAAGAAGTAATGGCTGGCGGAAAAGTGTTTAAATACTAATTAGATGTTGGATTTTGAATGTTGGATGTTGGATTGAATTCCGAAGTCCAACATTCAACATCTAAAATTCAACATCCAACATCTAAATCCATTTCTTAAAATTCTGTTAAAAACGTTAAGATAAGTTAAAGCACCGCTCTCCTATCCAATAAAGCCTTCATGATTTCGTAAAAGAGTTATCACACTCAAAACACGTACAATCATGCAGAAGTCCCTAAAAAAAGTCATTTCAAAAGCCTTCACGATTTTATTTTTCCTAGTCGCTTACTCGCTTCGTACCTTGGCTCAAGAGGAAAAAGCCAAAGCATTTAAAGAAGGAAATCATATTCTTAGTATTAACACGTGGGTAAATCCCCGAAAAAACATCGGTTTTCAAGGAGCGATGGGTGCTTCTTATGAAACAGCCATCAAAGGAACTAAAGGCTTGTTGAGCGTTGGAGGATTCACCAATTTCTCAAGCTATTTTCATCCAATGGCAGGCTACGGCAATTCTATCTTTCGACAAAATGAGTTTTCAGCAGGTGTTAAATTGGGGATTCACTACGCTACCCAAAAATGGGATTTATATGGAGGTTTAATGGCTGGAGGAAAATACAGCACCTTAGGCAACGAAGTAATTAACCAAAATACGGACTCCAACTACATCAATGCAAACAACCTGAATACAATAACACCACTCATCAACCCCTATCTTGGAACTCGCTATTATGTTTCTAAACGAATCGGGTTACAACTTGAATCCACTTTTGAAGGAAAAACTTCCCTTGGCGTTGCTTTAAAGTTTTAAATAGGCATATCCTGCTCAAATTACTGCGTAAAAGTCTGGATTTATAGACCAAACGAAATGATTTGTCGAGTATATCATAGCAATTGTATAGTAATAAAATTAACGAATCGTGAGTGTTTTATATTTGTTTAAGTATTATGACACATTTATTTCAAGAATCACCTAAGCACACAATAAACATAAGTGACTGATTGTTAAGCCTTAACAAAACTATGTTTTCTATGAGTCTATGTGGTAAAATCTGTCGGGGTACTTAATTTTTAATCTGTTAATCAAAAATTTACCAAACAAGCTCATGAAAAAATTATTCTTCGCTCTATCATTCGTTATGATGTCGGTTGCTTCTTTTGCTCAATGGACTATCGACAAAGGACATTCTAAGTTCACTTTTATTGCCGAACACCACGGGATTTCGGAAGTAGATGGCTATTTCAAGAAATTTGATGGAAAAATGACGGCAACAAAAGACGACCTTTCGGATGCAGTTTTTGAAATTACCATCGAATCGGCAAGTATCAATACCGACTTAGAAATGCGTGACGGTCACCTAAAAGGAGAAGACATGTTTGACGCAGAAAAATTCCCTACTATTACTTTTAAAAGTACTTCCTTGACAAAAATCACAGGAAATAAGTACAAAATGGTGGGAAATATAACCATCAAAGGCGTTACAAAAGCCATTACCTTGGATGTTACGATGAACGGTCCAATGGCTCACCCAAATCCTAATAACAAGAAATTACAATTGGGTATTAAAGCAACTACCACCATCAAAAGAAGCGATTTTGGGATTGGTGGCAAATTAGCAACCGTAATGGTTGGTGACGAAATTTCGATTCGTGCAACGGGTGAATTTCAGAAAAACTAAGACTTGTTCCATTCACTAAAAGCCAACTATCGTATGAAAGCTACCTTTTTGCTTGCCTTTGCCTTGATTACTTTTTCATTTACTCCTAATTCCATCGCTCAACTGAGGGTAATACCACTTAAATCGCAGAGCGAATTACTCAAGAGTGATAGTCCGAAACTAGCTCAAAACAAGAAACTCGTTTACGATATGTGGCGGGAATTTCTGGAAGCTGGTCATTTGGAAGTAGCCGAGAAGTATTTCGATGAAAACTATATGCAACACAATCCAAATGCTGGAACTGGACGCAAAGCATTGGTTGAATTCTTTTCAAAATTCTCTAAACCACAAGCAATTAGCGACTCCATTAAAACAGCCGTTGTTGCCATTGTCGCAGAAGGAGATTTAGTGACAATAAGTTTTGTAAGAGAAATGCCCGACCCTGTTGATAAGTCTAAAAAATATACAACCACTTGGTTTGATATGTTTAGAATTGAAAACGGTAAAATAGCCGAACATTGGGATTCTTCCGAAAAGATGAAATTTGATTAGCTACTTTTGGGGGGAACATTGTCTAATCTGGGGGCTGTCATTCAAAGCGTTGGTTTGTCCTCTTGAAGAGGATATAACCAACGCTTTTTCATTGTTTTCCCATACTAAAGTCAGTTTTGATAATGAACAGGAAATGAGTAACTTACCTTATCACAAAACACAAGGACTTTTAACTACGACAACCAATGAAAAAGAAAATTCTATTAGGACTAGGTATTGCGTTTGTACTTATCCAATTTGTCCGACCTATTAAAAATGAATCTGACGACCAAACGCATCACATTGCTACGAAGTATCCCATGACTAGCGAAGTCGAACATCTCCTAAAGGTTTCTTGCAACGATTGCCACAGTAACAAAACGGTGTATCCGTGGTACAACAATATTCAACCCGTTGCGTGGATGCTCGCCAACCATGTAAACGATGGGAAAAGACATTTGAATTTATCGACGTTTACCACCTTACCCATTGCTGTACAAAATCATAAGCTAGAAGAAATTGCCGAAACCGTAGAAGAAAAAGAAATGCCCGACGAAGCTTATACGCTCTTCGGGTTGCATAAAGAAGCCAACTTAACAGACGCACAACGAGCAAGCATTGTCAATTGGGTAAGAGCTCAAATGGACACCATTAAAGCCCACTATCCTGCGGATAGTTTAGTGATGAAGAAAAAACATTGAGTGGTGAATGATGTTGAATTTTGAATATTGGGTTGACTTTACTGGCAATTAAGCCTTTATGTAACAGGACGTTATCAGAAGAAATTCCACTTAGTAAAGTGTATCTAAAAGATGTAGCGTTTAAAGCATTTCGTTCCAAATAAAATTCGATTTAGTAATAATAAAACGTCTGCCTTTGGCTTTACGCT
>JBMLRK010000476.1:0-18336 GCA_049241065.1 Spirosomataceae bacterium | reverse complement strand
ATGCTTGCTATTTCGTATAGATTATAGCGTATTATAGGTTATTTTTACAAAATATTAAGTACCTCTACATAGTTAACCACCTAGTAACAGTAGAAAACATAGCTATTTAAAATATTAATAATCAATTGCTTATGTTTACTATATTCATGTGTGGCTCTTAAAATGAATGTGTCTTAATACTTACCATTTACAAGCCCTAATTAGAAAATGAATAGAGAAATTTATATGAATGTTATTCAACAATTATCCCAGATACTACGTCAACTGGATAATGCAAGTTATACACGCCCTTTGAGTCTCTTAAATGGAAGCAGTGTTGGACAACATACCCGTCATGTCATCGAATTTTACCGCTGTTTGCTTGGGGGCGTTGCGGTGGGTATCGTCGATTACGATGCTCGGGAACGAGATTTGTCCTTAGAAACCAGCATTGAAACTAGTTTAGCGAGTCTAACGAGCATTATGCAAGAAATTGAAACAATGGATAAGCCAGAAGTGTCCTTGCTTCTAGCAGTCAATTATGGACAAGCAGAAAAATCCTTTGTGAATACCAATTTTTTAAGAGAGTTGGTTTATTTGGTCGAGCATTCTATTCATCATTATGCACTGATGCGTGTGGGTTTGCAGACCTATTTTCCAAGCGTCTCCATCCCTGACGATTTCGGCATTGCCTATTCTACGATTCAACATCGTAGCCTAAGTAATGCTTAATCATTCAAAATTTATCATTATCCCTTATGTGTGTACTTACGTATATTCCCACAGCGAACAGAGGTTTTATTTTAACCTCCAACCGAGACGAATCTGTTTTGAGAACGCCTGCGAAACCACCTCAAAAATATGCGATTCATGGGCATTCTATTTTTTTTCCTCAAGATCCTCAAAGTAACGGGACGTGGATTGCAAGTGATGGAGTCTTTACGATTTGCTTATTGAATGGGGGATTGGAGAAACACATTCCCGCTCCTCCCTATCGACACAGTAGAGGGCAGGTAATCTTAGATTTTTACAAATATTATAACGTTAAACAATTTATTCAAGAATATAGTTTTGAAGGAATTGAACCGTTCACACTAGTAATTATTCATAACGATAGCTCTTTGACTATTAATGAGTTAAAATGGACTGGTAGTAAATTAGTCACACGAGAATATGAACCAAATGAAGCACATATTTGGTCTTCTGTCACCTTATACAGTCCTGATATAATACAAAAGAGAACTCAATGGTTTAGCGATTTTTTAGCTAATAATCAGCCAATTAGTACAGAAAGTATGATTACGTTTCATCATACAGGTGGAGAGGGAGATGTAGCAAACGACATCAAAATGAACCGAAACGATAGTCTAAAGACCATTAGTATCACTCAGTTTGAAGTTAGCGACGAAAACTTTTTAATTCGTTATGAAGATTTATTCACAAACAAAACCTATCATTACAGAGTTTTTATGGAATACATCCAGCAGTAATCACTAACAGTGCTAAACCACTTAATATGTCAACAATCATTTCCATCGGGACGGCTACACCTGACTACCAGCACCGTCAGCGTGACATTATGGATTTTATGCTAGAAACATTAAACCCAGATGAAAAAACACGCAAACTACTTCATGTGCTATATCAACGAAGCGGAATAGATAATCGGTATTCGGTGTTACCCGACTTTTCGGTAGAAGCAGCAAATCGTAGCTTTTTTAAAAGCAATTCGCCAAGTCCTAGCATTGATGAGCGAATGACTATTTACATACCCAAAGCACTTGATTTATCCTTAAAAGCCATTAAAAACTGCTTAGGTTCAACTGATATTAGCGAGATTACGCACCTAATCACGGTAACTTGTACGGGCTTATCGGCTCCTGGATTAGACATTCTTCTCTTGCAAGCCTTAGCATTACGCCCAACAATTGTTCGAACATCCGTCAATTTTATGGGTTGTTATGCCGCCATTCATGGACTTAAACTAGCAGATGCTTTCTGTAAATCAACACCTAATGCAAAGGTATTAGTAGTGTGTACCGAATTATGTACGCTCCATTTTCAACAAGCAAATGACCTTGATGCCCTCCTATCTTCAACGCTTTTTGCAGATGGTTCTGCCGCCTGTTTGGTAACGTCCGAACCTGCCAAAGAGGGATTAGCTATCCATCAATTCAGTTCGTTAGTTGCTCTTCAAGGCAAAACCGATATGGCTTGGAATCTGTCCACAACAGGATTTTTGATGTCATTAACCAATCATGTTCCGCAATTAGTTAAAGCAAAAATTCAGGAATTACTTCAAAATGCCTTGGTAGATTTAAAACTTACCCAAGACGAAGTTGTCCATTGGGCAATTCACCCAGGAGGAAAAAACATTGTAGAAGCAGCCCAACAAGCATTAGCTTTGCCAGAAGCGTCCCTTGCTCCTGCTTACGATGTTCTACGAAAGTTTGGTAATATGTCGTCCCCTACCATTTTATTTGTGCTAAAAACAATCATGGAAAAGGCAAAAACCAACGAACCCATTTTTGGGGTGGCTTTTGGGCCGGGAATCACCATGGAAAGTATCGTTTTATCAAAATCTTAACTCAAACCAGATGCAAGACTTTCAACATCGCTCCTATCAATTAGAATTATTGGACGACGACCGTATTCCTCAAGAAGCATTGTTCCAAAATCTCAGAGAGTTAGATTTTATCAATACCTACCTGAGTGGACACGATGTCGTACTTAGTGGTCTGCGTAAATTTAAGGATTGCTTTCAGGAATCAACCAGTATCTGCGAAATAGGTAGCGGTGGCGGCGATAATTTGCGGGCAATTTTACGTGTTGGTAAAAAGAAAAAGTGGTCGTTGAGTTTAACAGGTGTAGATTTAAAAGCCGATTGTATTCAATTTGCTAAAGCAACCGATATGCAAAAACTAGCAAGTAACCCAATCAGCTACCAATGTAATGATTACCGTTTAGCAAATTTTGAACAGCAACCTGATATTATCTTCAATTCCCTTTTTTGCCACCATTTCAAAGACGAAGCACTCATTGAAATGCTTCGTTGGATGCACGCAAATGCCAAAAAAGGTTTTTATATCTGCGATTTACACCGTAATCCGATCGCCTACTATGCTATCAAACTACTGACAAGTTTATTTTCAAAGTCCTATTTAGTTAAGAATGATGCCCCTTTATCCGTTTTAAGAGGCTTCTCAAAAAACGAATGGATTAGCCTTTTAGAACGAGCAGGCATACAAAACTATTCCATTGAGTGGAAGTGGGCTTTCAGATGGTTAATTGTAGTGAGAACCAACCAAGCTTAATACAACACGTTTAAATCAAGTTGATACCCAATTGTTTCGCACGGTCGGTAAATTGTAACTTTACCATTTCAATCTCAGGAAACTCTGCCAGCATGATGGTCAGGACTCCTGCAAAAAACGACGCATCTTCCATGAAATAGGTCTCAAAAGAAGAAAACGATGGGCTATCTTGACAATAAAACAGATAACTCCGATAGTTCATAGAACCTAGCATACTTACCTTTAATTTATCTAAAATGGCTAAATAGAGGGATTCATGCTTGCGTAAAATTTTCAACGCCTCTACCCTTCTAGCTTCATAATAAGCCACTCTTAACGAGTCTCGCTGCTGTTCTAAGTTTTGTTGTTCGTCCTTCAATAACTTTGCTTGAGCCACTTTCTTCTTTTTCTCTTCTTTCTTTTGTGCTTCTTTCTGAGACTGCTCAAAAAACTCCTGACTTCGCACCATCTGATTCAGATACCCTCCTACATTCGCAATATTCTTATTTGCCTTTAGTTCATTCAACACATAATCTACCGCAAATGAAACCTGCTCTAATGAGAACTCCGAAAGCCATTTTTCGACTGTTGGTAAGGTAACATCATACGCTTTTACAAGATTAAAAATACGTGTTGACGGCTTGGGTGTATTGTCTTCGAGGTATAGGGGTTCTACCCAAGTGGAAGCGATTGTATTTTCGGAAAGCACCATATCCACCAAGGACGAACTATTCTTCAAAATGGTAAATTCAATTACTTCAACCTTTTTACCGTTTTTAAGTTCTTTAAACTCAAAATAAATTTCAGCGTTTTGCTCAAGCTCTTTTCGTGCTTGTTCAATTACTTTTTTCTTGAAATCAAAATAGTTTTTATAGCGATTCGATAAACCGAGAATATTCTTTAGTTCTTCTACTTCAAATTTAAATTTGCCAAAACGTTCGTATTCTTTACAAAATTCATAGAACCTCATCGCATAAATACTATCCAATTGTAAAATATTGCGAATATCTAAAACCGTGAAATTTTCCTTTATTTGTAATAAAAAAGGGTGCAAAGCCTGCGGAATTTCAAGCGTAAAATATCCTTCGTCTTTGTAATAAACAAAGGCACTGATTAAGTTGGCATCAAAGGTTATTTTGTTATTTGAGAAGAAAATTCGTTTCTCTCTCATTTTCATTGCTTCCTTTTCTACGTAGGCGTAAATATTGTTACTATTGATTCCTGTAAGCTTCTGAAAATCTTTTACCGTAATTTTGATAATCGGAATAGAATCTTTCGCTTGATCGATGCTGGCAATCATGTGTAGAAATATTTTCATCTGAACAGCCGAAATATCAAACTTCGCATTGATTATCGGATTCCCTTTGATAATCCGATAGGGGTCTTTTGATATGGCATCAATGGCTTTATCTCTTTTCTCTTCTGTTTTCATGATAATAATCGTACTAAGTATAGATTTTCAAAAACGACTTGCATATTTTACTAGTAGTAATAGTGCAAACTACGAAGTTTTAGTGAAAAAAAAGAAGAAAATAGGCTAAAAATATTTTAAGGATTTTATATAAGCCCATAAAAGTCGTTTTAAGGATAATTTCCAGAAGCGTTCACCCCATAAAAGTCGTTGATAGACCCCATAAAAGTCGTTGATGCACCCCATAAAAGTCGTCGATATACCCCATAAAAGTCGTTATTACACCCCATAAAGGTCGTTTTAAGGCTATTTAACTAATTAAAAATCAATAACTTACGGAGGCTGAAAGAATATAAAGAATATAAAAGAAGAAAAGACAACAAACAAAATTTTGTTGTCTTTTTTAGCTAATTTTAGAATGGTTAAACTCTATTATAATGGATTCTTTAAATAAGAAAGTGTAGTTACGTCGCACCCCATAAAAGTCGTTTTAAGCTTTTGATGTTTATATCGTCTTTTTCTGTAAAAGCTTAACCTTTATTCCGTACTTATATTCTTCAATTACCACTTGTAGGTTATTTAAATGTAATGCTGTGTTTATTGTTCTTACAAATGCTCGATGTAGTTACTGATAATTTGTATTTTTTGAGGAATGTTTTAGCTTATAGTATTTTCTATAGCAGTTATTGATTCACTATCTTTTGTGATAGAAATGCTGGCCGCTCTTTACCCCATAAAAGTCGTTTTACTTTTTAGTATTAAGTTCATTACCCCATAAAAGTCGTTTTTAAATGAGTCAAATTTACCCCTCTAAATCGCTAATATTTATTTCTAGTACTATGTATTAATATTGATACATTTTTATATATTTGTATTAAATATGATACTTATAACATTTAGCTAATGATTACTCAAGAATTAATTATCAAGTTTCTTAGACATAATCCTTCACTATCGGTTTTATCCGTTGAAAAAGAAGCTAGTTTAGCCAAAGGGACGCTTTCTAAAGCAATTTCAGGAGAGCGGAATTTGAATGAAAGGCATTTGGCTTCCTTATATCCTGTGTTTTCTAAGTATGGATACTCTCCTGATTTATACGAAAAAGCACGAGTTATCTCTATTATCAACCATAAAGGCGGTGTTGGAAAAACGACTACAACGGGGTCATTAGGTGAAGCCTTAGCTTTGAAGGGCTTTCGTGTGTTGTTAATTGACATGGATCCTCAAGGGAATTTATCTCAAATTTTAGGGATTGACAACCCTGAAAAGCAAGTGGTTGATGCTTTGTTGAAGCAAGATGAATTGCCTGTAATAGAAATTTCATCGAATTTACACCTCGCTCCTTCTGACATTGATTTAGCCAAAGCTGAAATTGAATTGATTATTTCTTTGGGTGGTGTTTCTAGGTTGAAAAATAAGCTGGTTCCGCTCATGGATAAGTATGACTACATTTTACTCGATTGTCCTCCTTCATTGAATGCTTTAACGTCTTCCGCACTTATTGCGTCAAAGAGTTGCTTGATTACCCTACAACCTGAGATTTCGGCTGTAAAAGGGTTAAACTCTTTGTTGGATAGAATCATCGAAGTACGTTCTAGTTGGAATCCATCCTTAGAAATAGATGGGATTGTTTTTACGATGGTCAAGAAAAATTCGGTTCACGATGGTGTAAAAGAACACGTGCGTGAAAGTATGGCACAGTTTAGAGTTTTCAATACCGAAATAAAACACCTAGTTGATTTCCAGAAAGCCCAAGTCGAGCAAAGCACGATTAGCCAATTTGCAGAGAATTCAGAAGCAGCACGTCTTTATCGTGATTTTTCTGAAGAGTTTATTCAATATTTAGAAGTCGTTAAATAACGTATTGATGAAAAGTAATTTCAAAGATTTAATCGCCTCAAAAACCAAGCAAGCTCTTGGAAGTAATTTGATTTCTCTCGAAGCAATCAAACAAAATATCGTAATCCTAGATGAGTTGCGAGAGTTCATTCCACCGCTCAATACAGAAGAGTCCACGCAGTTAGAACAAAATATACTTAAATACGGCTGTAAAGATGCCCTACTTGTTTGGGAAACTACTAGCGATGCACTAGATCCGAACAATGCAACGACTTCGGCACCTGTTTATATTCTGATTGATGGACACAACCGTTTCCGTATTTGTTCAGCAAATAACATCAGCTTTAATATTCAACTATTGTCTTTCCCTTCGATTAAGGAAGTAAAAGACTATATGATTGATTTACAGCTAGGAAGACGAAATCTTACGCCACAACAAGCTTCTTATTTTAGAGGTTTACGTTATCAGAATGAGAAAGTAGAGAAAGGTCGTTATCTACGCTCTGAGCATAATGCTCAAAATGAGCAATATGGTTCAGAAACATCAACTAATCATAATGCTCAAAATGAGCAATATGATATAGAGTCAAACATTGAGCATAATGCTCAAAATGAGCATTATGGAAAATCAACTGCTGCAAAGCTTGCAGAAGAGTATAATGTTAGCCCTGTTACGATTAGAAGAGACGCTGATTTTGCTGCTGGTCTAGGTAAACTCGATGCAGGCTTGAGGAACGATATTTTAGCAGGGAAACAGAATGTTGACAAAGGTGTTTTACAAAAACTAGCTAAGATTTCTGATTTATCCGAACCAATTCATGATTTGAACGAATTGCAACAATTGGTGGGAGTGAGTGCTAAAAAAGCAGAAACGTCAATTGCTACTTTCGCAAGTGTGGAAGAAGGAACTGCGAAAATGAAAGAGACTATTCAGCTTTTTGAACAGACAAAGAGTAAAGCAGTATTGACAAGTTTGAAAAAAATGATTCAAGAATTAGAACGAATTTTATAGTAGCTGATTCATTTAAATCATAGTTACCGAATAATTAAGATAGGCTATACCCTACGTAAATGTCATCGTTTTTGACGATTTACGTAGGGTATAGCCTAAATTTTTCTAAAGTCACTAGGAGATATTCCTGTTTTTTTTCTGAATATTCGTGCAAAATACGCAGGGTCTTTAATGTCTAAGAAGTAGGATATTTCGGAAATGGAGTAGCTTGTGTTGAGTAAATATTTTTTAGCCTCCGTAATTAAATAATCTTGTACAATTTCTAACGCCGATTTTTGTGCAATACTCTGACAGATTCTGTTTAAATGGACAGACGTAATTCCTAGCTCTTGTGCATATTCTTCAATGGATTTTGATTCTTGGATAGAGCGTTTAATACTTTTCTGGAATCTTTGAAAATAGTGAAGTGTTCGATTATCGGAATAGTTGAATGCTTCGTTTTGCGTGATGATGAAACGGTATAGCTTGACAAATAATAATTGAAAGAGCGATTGCACTACTAATTGTTTCCCTTTTTTCTCTTCTTCTAATTCCCGAATAATTTCTGTTTGTAAGGCTGCTATTTGTTCAAAAACGGCTTCATGTTCTTTGAATGAAAAATAGCGAAGCTGATTGAGTTCAAGTATAATTTGGGGGAACTCTTTAAAAAGTATTTCTAAAAAAGATTCTGAAAAAGTAATTACACTACCAATAATCTGAGGTTGAAAATGAAAACCATGCAAGGTATTAGTTGGAATTAGTACGATGGATGGACTAGGTAATATCACCTCATCGTCGCCTGCAAGTAAGATATTGTCTCCTTCCTGTAAAACAAATAGCTGAAACAAATCAGTATGCAGGTGTTTTTTGATTTCCCAGTCATACATTTTACATCGTGTCTCCAATACTTCATAGTGAATAAAATTAGGTAATAGCGGAGCGTGTTTATCTCCGTATAAGCCATTGAAGTTTACCAATTTTTGTGACATAGTATGTTTAAAATTTACTAATTACATTCACTATCAAAACGTAATCATCAGTTAGATTATTCAATAAAAGCATCTATTTGAATGCAATATATAAAATTACACTTATTTATCTGTACTATTTAAATGCAATAGATGTTGTAAAAGTACCGATGAATTTTGGAATTATCCAAGAGAGCGTCTGTATATACCTGTACTTTTGTTTTACTATTTCACCAATCAATAAGTTAACTAATCGTTATCATAAAATGGAGACTATCAGAACACAAGTCGGTATTATTGGAGCAGGCCCTGCGGGTTTAACACTGGCGTTACTACTAGAGAAACAAGGAATTCAGAGTGTTATTATTGAAAATCGTAGCCGTGAGTACGTCGAGAATCGAGTACGTGCAGGTTTATTAGAATGTAATACCGTAGAAGTGTTTGAAAATTTGGGAGTCGCCGAGCGACTACACCAAGAAGGCTTAGTGCATCATGGTTGTTATATCAACTACAACGGGAAATCTCAGCACATTGATTTTGCCAAACATACGCAAAAAGAAGTTACCATTTATGGACAGCAAGAAGTAGTTAAAGATTTGATAAAGGCTTGTATTGAGCGTGGTATTGATATTTTGTTCGAGGCAGAGGCAACACAAATTGAAGGCTGTGAAAGTGAAAATCCAATTATTCATTTTACGTATCAAGGAGAACATTCGTCGATTACCTGTGATTTCGTAGGAGGTTGTGACGGTTTTCATGGGTTAGGAAGAAAAACAATGCCGAAGGAATCATATAATGAATTTAAAATTGAATATCCTTTTAGCTGGTTAGGTATCTTGGCACACGCTGTTCCTTCTTATGAAGAACTAATTTATGCGTATCATTCAAATGGCTTTGCATTGGCAAGTTTGCGTTCGGAGAAAATATCTCGTTTGTATTTACAGGTAGATAATGATGATTCGGTAGCGAATTGGTCGGATGAAAAAATTTGGGATGAGTTAGAACATCGACTAGGTATTCAACTGAATAGGGGAGACATCTTCGAAAAAAGTATTACGCCTATGCGTAGCTTTATGATTGATAATATGCAGTATGGCCGTTTGTTTTTAACAGGAGATGCCGCTCATATCGTTCCTCCAACAGGAGCGAAAGGGCTGAAACTGGCAGTGGCGGATGGTTCGGCTTTAGCTAAAGGGCTTATTCAATTTTATCAATCAAGTGAAAGAACGTTGTTAGATAATTATTCAAGTAAATGTGTGGCAAGGGTTTGGCGAGTACAAGATTTCTCGAATTTTATGACTTATCTATGCCATAAACAAAGTGATGAGGGAAGTTTTGAAAGCCTTTTACAGAAATCAAAATTTGATTACTTAACGATTTCAGAAGCCTATCAGAAAACAATTGCTGAAAACTATGTAGGTTTTCCGTATGATACGTTTAACTAATAGTGTACCTGCCGATTATGTTTTGTCAATCGGCAGGTTTTTATTTTTCATCCAATTAAATAAACGTCCTTGTTCCCGAAAAGTTTTCTCTAAACTCTTTAGGCGTACAGTTATTACGAGCTTTAAAAATTCGGTTGAAATAGGATAAATTATTGAAACCCGTCTGATAACAAATCTCGGCAATGGTATGCGTTGTGTCGATTAATAAACGAGACGCATGACCAATTCTGATTTCGTTTAGGCTATCAATAAAGGTTTTGCCTGTTCGTTTTTTAATAAACCTACTAAAAGATACTTCGGTCATATCGACCAATTTTGCAATTTCTTCTAAGCTGATATTCTTATCAAAATTTGCCTGCATGTGTTCAAACGCTTTCTCGATTCGGCGACTATTGTAGGAAAGTGAATCGTTCGAGAATGTCACATTCGACAAGGTTCTCATGTTGCGAGAAATGGATAAATCATGCAAAATAGACATGAGTTCCAACACCGAATCAAAGCCGCTTTTTTGATGTAAATTCAAGAAACGAGGCTTCAAGGCAGCCGCTGTTTCAGGCGAAAACAGAATGCCCTTCCCTGAACGTTCGAGTAGTGTTCTGATAAAACTCAATTGATTTCTGCGTAAAAACTTTTCATCAAATAAATCTCGGTGAAACTGAATGGTAACCTCCGTAATTTCCTTGCTTTTACATTGATGCGTAAACCACGCATGAGGTAAATTGCTGCCTACCAAAACCAATTCAAGTTCCTCTATTACATCCGAATGATCGCCCACTATGCGTTTCGCATCTTTGGCATTCATGATAAAATTTAACTCAAATTCTTCGTGCGTATGCAATGGAAAGTTGAATTCTGCTTTTACCCTCGAAAAGAAGGTAAAACAATCACTTTGGGTTAATGGCGTTATTTCTCGTATGATAGTTGTCATTTTTGGATAATAATATACAGTAGTTTGATGCTAAAATAGTATTGGAGTTGAGCCGTATAAAAGTAGGTTTTTTTATTGAAAAAAAAGTAATTAGTTGAATTATACTTGTAAAAGGACTAGTTAATTTATATTGTTTTACGTAAATATCATATTTTCAATAGTTGATTTGTTTGTTATGTGTTAATATTGGATAAAATAATATTATATACTTGTATAAATATGTACCTAATTTTGTCCGAATAAAAAATAAAAAACAATCAATTATATGAACATGAAAAGAATACTATTCATTTGTATTCTGATGCTTTGTAGTGTTTTTGCTACCTTCGCTCAGGAACAACGAACGGTAACTGGTAAAGTTACAGATGAATTAGGGGAGGCTTTACCTGGGGTAACCATTCGGGTAAAAGGCTCTCAAGTGGGAACAAACTCTAATACCAAAGGTGACTATTCAATCAAAGTAGCAAGTGGTACAAAAACGCTTGTTTTCTCTTCGGTAGGTTTCAAAACAACAGAGGTTGCTGTAAATAATAGAGCAACAATTAACATTATTTTGAGTGCCACCACCAACGATTTGAACGAAGTCGTAGTGATTGGTTACGGTAAAGCAAAGCGTAGCGAAATCACAACGTCTATCTCATCTATTTCTGAAAAAGAAATCAAAAATTTACCTGTTGCAGGTATCGACCAAGCGATGCAAGGGAAAGTAGCTGGGGTAACGATTTCTAGTAACGGAGGTCAACCTGGGGGCGGTATTTCGGTACGTGTTCGTGGGATTACTTCGGTAAATGGAAACGAACCTTTGTATGTCATTGATGGAGTTCCAATGCAAGGTTCACGTAACAGTATTTCTCAGGATCAATTGGGAGGTCAAGCTGGACAGAATTCACAAAGTCCTTTGGCGGCATTGAACCCGAACGATATTGTATCCATTGACGTATTAAAAGACGCATCAGCACAGGCAATCTACGGTTCAAGAGCTGCCAATGGGGTTGTGGTGATTACCACAAAATCAGGTAAAATAGGTGAGTCTAAAATTTCGTATGAAGTGTATTATGGGCAACAAACCGTGCCTAAAAAGCTTTCTTTATTAAACTTGAGTCAGTTTGCAGCGTATCAAAACTCGTTAGCTCCAGAAATTAATAGTTCTGGAATTGGCTATTTAACACCCATCGAAGAATTTGCTGACCCAAGTGTATTAGGAGCAGGAACAAACTGGCAAGATGCCGTTTTCCGTAAAGGAATCATCAAAAATCATCAGTTGGCATTTTCGGGAGGACAAAATAAAACGAGCTATTATTTCTCGGTTAACTATTTTGGACAAGAAGGAACGGTAATCGGTTCTGATTTCGAACGCTTTGCCTTACGTACGAGTATCGACCATCAAGTAAAAAGCTGGTTTAAAGCAGGTATTAGCCTAAATGCTTCAAGAGCAAACCAACGAATCACCTTAACCGATGGTAGTTCTTCGGTAATTGGTATCAGTGTGTATAACAGCCCTGCAACACCAGTGACTTCGGCAGGAGGTTATGCTACACAAACGAACGTAGGAGGTTCCGCTTTTGGTAACCCAATTAACCCAGTCGCTTTAGCCGAATTAAGAAAATTAAGATCGTTACAGACCAAATTATTTGGTAGTTTATATGGCGACATCAGCCTTACTAAATGGTTGACCTTACGTAATGAGTTAAACTATGATTTTACGGTCTCTGAAAATACAGCATTCCAACCTTATATCACGAACACTGCAACAGGCGAAACTATTTTAGGACCGAGTAAACTCCAAAAAGAAAATGCAGCGAGTTTATATTGGGGTTTAAAGACATTCTTAACTTTTGATAAAAGCTTTGGGAAACATTACTTAAACGTGTTAGTAGGGCATGAAGCAGCGTCTTCTACGTACGAAACCGTGAAAGCCACTCGTAATAATTTAACCTTAAACTTACAATCGTTAGCGGCAGGTTCGGGAACGAACCAAGTTGGCGAAGGAGCAAGTTATCCTTGGGCAATGGAATCGTTTTTTGGTCGTGCTAACTACTTGTTCAATAACAAATATTCCGTAACTGCTTCGTTGAGAAGAGATGGTTCTTCGGCATTTGGCCCTCAAAACAAATGGGGTTATTTCCCAGCGGTATCAGCAGGTTGGACGGTTTCTAACGAATCTTTCATGAAAAATATCAGCGATGTGGTAGGTTACATGAAAGTAAGAGCAGGTTATGGTTCAGTCGGAAATTCATCTACTGGCGGTAACAACGTGTATGCAACCAATATCAACCTAGTGGCGATTAGCCCATTGGGGAACGGTTCGCAGATCCAAAACGTAGGAAACCCAACCTTGCAGTGGGAGTCGGTTATCACCAAAAACTTAGGGGTTGACTTATCCTTCTTTAACAAGAAAGTCGATTTAACGGTGGATGTGTACAACAAGGAAACATCTAAAATGTTGTTGAAATCGAAACTTCCTGTGTTTGCAGGTTTGGCAACTAATAACTGGGATGCCATTCAGCCACCAGTGACCAACTCAGGTCGTATGACTAACACAGGGATTGACATTGCTTTAACGACCTACAACGTAGATAAGGGCGATTTCTCTTGGAAAACAAACGTGGTATTCTCTCGCTACCAAAACGTGTTGAATGAATTAACCAATACGGGTTCATTCTTAGCAGGTTATAAAGAATATGGCGATGCTGTACAAATTACCCAAACGATGGCAGGCGGTCCAGTAGGTTCATTCTATGGCTTGGTGACAGACGGTTTATTCCGCTCACAAGAAGAATTGAAAGCCTTTGGTGCAGCCAATAGCAATAATCAGTTAGGCGTTTCACCAACTGGAATTTGGTTGGGAGATGTACGTTACAAGGACGTTAATGGCGACGGAGTTATTAACTCAAGTGATATGACGGTAATTGGTAATCCAAATCCAGACTTTACGTATGGGATGACCAACACCTTCAAATACAAGAACTTAGACTTATCGTTGTTCTTAACAGGTAGTCAAGGTGGACAAATCTTAAACTATACCCGTCGTTCTACGGAGATGTTGAGTAATGCCTACCAAAACCAATCGACAGCCGTATTAGACCGTTATACAGAAGCTAATCCGAACGGTTCTTTACCTCGTTTCAATATGTGGAATGGAAACAACTTCCGTATGTCAGACCGCTTTGTTGAGGATGGTTCGTACATGAGAATTCAGAATATCACAATCGGCTATAACTTGCCAAAAGCCCTAATTGCTAAAGCAAAATTAGCTTCGGCACGTCTTTATTTCTCGGCACAAAATTTAAAGACCTTCACCAATTACAGCGGTTATGACCCCGAATTAGGAGCATTTAACGGAAGTATTAGCTATATGAATGTGGACGATGGTCACTATCCGAACCCACGTACGTTTACGATTGGTGGAAACTTTGAATTCTAACATTCACTCAAGATGCAATACGAATCAATCGGATTTATTCCCTGATTTTCAGTATTCATGTTGACTCAACATATTCGATTCAGACAAATGAAAAATAAATTAATGTTATTGTTAGTGGCTTCGTTTAGCTTACTAACCTCATGCAAAGAGAGCTTCTTGGAGTTACCTTCGCCGAATAACCCAACGGAAGAAAACTATTTCTTAACGGCAGATCAAGTAGATGGAGCAACGGGTGTATTGTACAACAAAGTATGGTACGGCTATCAAGATAAAGCCTTCCATGCCATTGGCGAAGCCCTTGGCGGAAACATGCTGACAGCCGATGACCAAAACTACGGAGGAACGGTTTACAACAACTTTACCTTCACGAGTTCAGACGTATTGGTAGCAAGTAGTTGGGCATCCTTATATGCCGTGGTAGGTAATGCCACGAGTTTAGTACAGACACTAGAGCGTAAGAAAGCAAACGTAACAGACCCCGCTTATTTAACCCAAGGAATTGCAGAAGCTCGTTTTATCAGAGGGACAGCTTATTTCTTCTTGGCTCGTGCATTCAAAGATGTGCCGATTATCGAGGATCCAGTTGCTTTTGCCGCTTCGGGTGATTTCAATACCCCACGTTATGTACAAAAAGACGTGTTACGTTTTGCCTTAGAAGATTTTGCTTATGCAGAGAAAAACCTATCGGCAACCGCCAAACAAAAAGGACGTGTTACGTCGCTTTCGGCAACGGGGATGATGGCTAAAGTATATTTATATCAAGGAGATTATGCCAATGCCAAATTGAAATCAGGTCAGGTAATTGCTTCGGGTAAATACGATTTATACCCAGATTATGGTCAGATGTTTACGAGTACTTCAGCCAACAATAACCAAGAGTCTTTATTTGCGTGGCAATGGGCAGCGGCAGGAGGTTATTCAATTGGTAATCCAATTCAAGCCTATTGTGGAACAAGTCCACTCTTGAAGCCTACAACAGGTGCTGGTTGGGGTTCGGTATATCCGACGATTGACCTTGTGAAATCGTATGAAACGGGCGACAAAAGAAGAGGTTGGTCGTTGATGGAACAAGGTTTCAAACGTGCTGATTGGACGAATGTTAACTTCCCATCAGGTTTTAAATACGATACAAGCGGAACAGGAAATGACGGTATTCTTTGGACTAAAAATGGAACAAGAGCTCATGCCCTTAAATACGTAGTAGGGCCAGGAACAAACGGAGAAAACGTGAATGGTACTTCATCAGACATTTGTACCTACATTTTACGCTATGCAGATGTCTTGTTGATTTATGCAGAAGCAACGCTAGGAGCAGCGGCTTCTACGACCGATGCGAGTGCCTTAGCTGCGATTAACAAAGTACGTCAACGTGCTGGGTTATCCAATGCAACGGTTATTACGAAGGAATCTGTTTTGAAAGAACGTCGTTCGGAATTGGCTTTTGAAGGTGATTATTGGTTTGACATTCAGCGTCAGGGTTTTGCCAAAGCAAAAGAAATCATTGCCAAGCAAGAAAGAGGAAGTTATGATTTTGCAGGAATGCATAGAATTAACAGTACGAAAATCAACCTTACTTCTGAAAGTCAGTTGTTTTTACCCATTCCTCAAAGTGATTTGACAGCATCTCCTAAATTGAAAGATCCTGCTGTTGCTTATTACAAATAAGGAAAATAACGGATTCTTAATGAGGTGCTACCAAGTACTAAAGAGACTACCCGTTTTCATAATCGTTTTAAATTCTTGAAAAATGAAAAGCTCAATATTAAAAATAGCAACTTTTGCATTTCTTCTTGGAACAGTGTGGTTATCCTCTTGTAAAACAGACGATGTAACCGTTCCAGTAGCCAATAAAATCGCTCCCGACTCGGCAGCAGCAGGCAGAGTACTGACCTTAACAGGGACAGGTTTGTCAGACATGAGTAGCATTGTGTTTGAAAATGGTAATGTACCAGCCAGCTTTGTTTCGACCCTGAATACAGATAATAACCTGATATTCAGAGTTCCTGATACTGCCAATGGTGGTATTCAGAAGATTATATTTACCACTAAAAGTGGAGCATCTACTTCGGTTTCGTTCAAAGTAATTGCCTTACCAACGGTTTCATCGGTAGATAAAGTCATCTTTGGAGCAGGTAGAGGGAACATTACGCTTACAGGAAACAACCTAGGCGACGTATCGAAAGTAACGGTATCCAAGGCAACAACGGCATGTACAATTATTTCTAAATCGAAGAAAAAGCTGGTAGTTCAAATGCCTGCTACCAACTTGAGTCGCTTTGCTTTAGACATCACCAATACGAGTGGGGTGTCAACCACAGCAACGGAGTTTATCAACGCAGATGTGGCTGTGCCATTCTTTGACGAGAAATTTGCAGATGGTTTTGGTAATGCCTCGTGGGGAGACGACATCAAAGTTACTTCGGATGCAGCTTATTCAGGAAAGTTTGCCTTAGCAAAAACGTATGCAAAAGGTAACTGGCATTTGGCAGGTTTAGGCTGGGGTTGGGTTCCTTATTCGGCAGACTATAAATACATTGTGTTTGCTATTAAGGGAGGCTCATTGGACTATGACCTTTGGTTGACCTTGAATACACAGGCTAACGGTTGGGGCTTCGGTGATTTCAGCGATAAGAACCAAATTACGGTAAAAGCAGGAGTTTGGAACTTCTACAAATTACCGCTGAATACGATAGATTTCTGGGCGGCAGGTAAAAACTTGCAGGCAATTGGTTGGAGAATCAAAGGGCCAGATGCTCAGGATGAGACCTTCTATTTTGACGACATTATGTTAGTCAAATAATTGAATTTCGCATAAAAATGGTTAAGCATATAATGGGAGACAAGGGCTTTCTTGTCTCCACATTTTAACACCTCAGCAAATATGAAATACGTAGTTTTAGTCTTTTTTGCCGCTCTATGTACTGTTTCGTCAGTCGGTGGACAGGTGATGCCTATTGATAAAAAGGCAACGAAAGAAACCGTAAATCTCTATAAAAACCTAAAAAAATTAGCGTCTAAAGGAACAATGTTTGGACAACAGGACGCATTAGCTTATGGCTTAAATGCAGACGGTTCTCGTTGGATGGGTGAAAAAGGTCGTTGTGATGTCAAAACCGTAACGGGGGATTATCCTGCGGTGATAGGCTTTGATTTGGGGCGTTTGGAATTTGACAGCACTCGTAATTTAGACGGTGTTCCATTTGAAGACATCAGACAAGCCATTAAAGATACGTATAAAAGGGGAGGGGTATCCACCATTTCGTGGCATTTCAACAACCCTGTGAACCCAAGCAAATCTACTTGGGATAAGGAAGATTCTACCATTAAAAAATTATTCTTATCAAAGGATGCTCTCCTGCGATACACTTCTTGGCTAGACAAAGTGGCGGCTTTTTCTAAGTCTTTGAAAGGTAGCAAAGGAGAGCTTATCCCTGTCATATTTCGCCCTTTTCATGAACATACAGGTTCGTGGTTTTGGTGGGGAGCTGGACATTGCAGCCCAGAGGAGTACGTAAAAATGTGGCGTTTTACCGTCGATTATCTGAAGAATAAAAAAGGGGTTCATAACTTTATTTATGCGTACTCGACTGATTTGTTTACCTCTGAGGAGCATTATTTGGAACGTTATCCTGGTGATAAATACGTCGATTTATTGGGCTTTGATTATTACCATCGCAATGCACCCACTAGTAACGATGACTTTCTGAAAAATGCTCATCGAATGATAGCGACGATTGGTAAACTGGCAAAAGAAAAAAAGAAATTATCCGGCATTACTGAAATGGGATTGGAACAAGTAACCGAAGCCAATTGGTGGACAAACATTGTTTTACCCTTAATTTATAAGCAGGGTTTGAGCTATGTATTAGTATGGAGAAACGGTCGTCCTGATCATTATTATGCTCCGTACAAAGGACAAAAAAGCGAACAGGATTTTATCCAATTCTATCAATTACCCCAAACGCTATTCTCTAAAGAAGCACAAGGACTTTATAAGTAGTGATGTTGAATTTTGAATGTTAAATTTTGGATTTAAGCACCCCGACAAATATAACCAC
>JBMLRK010000475.1:0-12050 GCA_049241065.1 Spirosomataceae bacterium | reverse complement strand
ATGTTAGGACAACATGTTGCTCCGAATATTCCTGTAGGAAAAATCGGTTTCCGTGAGGGAATGTACATGGCTTCGGCGGATGAAATTTATTTAACCGTTAAAGGAAAAGGTGGACATGGAGCAATGCCCGAAAACTGTATTGACCCTGTTTTGATTGCGTCACACATTATTGTAGCGATGCAACAGATTATTTCTCGCAATCGTAATCCTCGTTATCCTTCTGTATTGACCTTCGGTAAAGTGATTGCCAATGGAGCAACCAACGTGATTCCGAATGAAGTGTATATTGAAGGAACATTCCGTGCGATGAACGAAGAATGGCGTGAGGAAGCTTTAGAAAAAGTTAGAAAAATTGCTACGATGACCGCCGAAGCAATGGGTGGTACGTGTGAAGTGTTTATTCAAACGGGGTATCCTTTCTTGCAAAATGAACCAGAATTGACTCGTAGAATGAAAGAAGCTGCCACTACGTATATGGGCGAAGAAAATATCATCGACCTTGATATTTGGTTAGCAGCAGAAGATTTTGCGTTCTATACTCACCATGTTGATTCATGTTTTTATCGTTTAGGCGTTAGAAATGAAGAACGAGGTATTGTCTCGGGCGTGCATACACCTACTTTTGACATCGACGAAAGTGCCTTAGAAATCGGTGCTGGCTTAATGAGCTGGTTGGCGGTGAGTGAGTTAGGTAATTAGGGGCGGAGGCAGAGTGGCAAAGAGGCAATAGGCATGTAGGCAATGAGATAGAGAGTTAATGCCATAGCCCTGAAGGGGCGACATCTCGTAGGATAGGGTAACGCCCTATCCTCCTTAGAGCAATTTTAGTACATATTGAACCGATTTAGGTTTGCAAAAAATGCCATTAAGTACTCGTGCAAAACTAGTCGATGCTTATTTTCCTTATAAAGAACGGATGGCTAGATTGTTAAATCCAAAATTCAAAATTCATAATTTTGCATTATTACTTATATTTTGCTGATAATTAACGCTTTGTGCCTATGTTCCCTTGCAAACTTAATACCTTTTACACAACCGATATTCAACTAATCAATCTACATACTCAATGAAAAAAAATCTACTTTTGTTTAGTCTTATATTATTGTTTGGATGTAAAACAATTCCGAAAGCTCAAGTAATTACGGTTGGTTCTGGAGGCGGATTTACAGGCGTATGGCAAGAATATTCCTTAAAACCTACGGGGGAAATCCTGCGACATACAAGCAAACCAGATACGAATGTGTTGGTAATGACACTTTCTAAGTCGGATACTAAAAAAATATTTAAGGAAATCGTAAGCCTAGATTTATCGAAAAAGCAATTAGACGAACCTGGGAATATGTCCTATTTCGTTTCATTTGCAGAGGGAGATAAATTTAGTTATAGAGTAGTATGGGGAGGTAAAACCCCACCAGCCGATTCTGTAAAACAGTTTTATAAGTCATTTATGGAAGTAGTTAATAAATAAATATCATGAAAAAAATAGCTCTACTCATTGCAGTATTCGCCTGTGCTTCCGTTGGTTTCGGACAGGGTAAGCAGAAGAAAATCGTTAAGACTGGCCCCAGTCGAGATAATCTAGCGATTCCTATTATTGACAATTCTACGAATGTATATCAACCTCAGAAACCGAATATAGAAAATACTACGATTAATTTTATTCGTGAAAGCACTTTGGCTAAAAGAGAAGGTCTAACTATTTTCAGAGATGAAAATGGGATGCCCTCTCAAATTACGGGTATTCCTAAACACCTCAATACAACGCTCAAGGCTGGGCGTGTCGAAGCCGTTTCTAGGGCTTTCAATTACCTCAATGCAGTGAGTCCCTTCTTAAAAAATACCAATATAGATGCAGAGTTTCAATTAAAAGATATTCAGTCGGATGAGTTGAATCAGACGCATATCCGAATGAAACAAACGTACAAAGGTTTACCCGTTTATGGAGCAGAAATTATCATGCACCAAACAGGTTCGGATGTTTCGTCTTTGAATGGGAAAATGTATCCAACTCCCTCGATAGAGGATGTTACGCCTCGTTTTTCGGAAGATAATATTGGCGAAATTGCTCAAAAAGACATTCAACAAGCAGGTGGAACACTAAGAACATTGACTTTTGCAGAAAAGGCGATTTTGAAATATGAAAAGCCTAAAGCGGAGCTAATGATTTATCATAAGGATGATAAGCCAGAGGAGGCTCATTTAGCCTATCAGGTAGTTGTTCGTCCAAGTTTTCACGAACGTTGGATTTATATGGTGGACGCTAAATCGGGTGAAATCTTAGATAAGTACAATTATACCTGTACAATTGATGGTCCAGCGAAGGCAACAGCAACTGATTTGAATGGAAAAAACGTAAGCATTAATACGTATTCTGTGAATAATACCTACTATTTAATTGATGCGACCAAAGCGATGTTTTCTTCTGGTACAAAAGCCGTAACCTTAGATGATCCACAAAAGGTACTTTGGACGATTACTGCAAACGGAGCATCAGTAGATGACATTACCGTTCGTCAGGTTTCTTCGACGAATAATACATGGGCTAATCCCGAATCAGTTTCTGCTCACTACAACGCTAGTTTAGCTTACGATTATTATTACAAAACTTTTGGTAGAAACTCGCTAGATGGCAAGGGTGGAACAATTATTTCCATCATTAATTTAACCGATGAAAACAGTAAGGCTATGGATAATGCCTTCTGGAATGGAGAGTTTATGGGCTATGGACGTGGAAGTAGTTACTTTAAACCTCTAGCGGGTGGACTTGATGTAGCTGGGCATGAAATGACGCACGGAGTAGTAGAAAAAACAGCTAATCTTGTTTATAAAGGACAGTCTGGGGCAATTAACGAATCAATGGCAGATATTTTTGGAACGCTTATCGACCGTGATGATTGGGCTGTTGGAGAAGATGTGACTAAAAGTGGAAAACCCCTACGTGATTTGGCGAATCCAAACCAAGGAGGGAAAAGCTTAAATGACGATGGTTTCCAGCCTGCAACGATGGGGCAGTACTATACGGGTTCACAAGACAATTATGGGGTACACATCAATTCGGGTATTCCGAATTTTGCATATTATAAAATTGCCTCAGGAATCACGAAGGAGAAAGCCGAAAAAATCTATTACAGAGCATTAACCAATTATTTAACAAGCTCTTCAAAATTTATTGATTTACGTCGTGCCATTATTCAATCGGCTGCCGATTTATATGGAGCAACTGGCACGGAAGTCAATACGGCAAAAAGTGCCTTTGATGCCGTGGGAGTTACCGATGCCAACGCAACAACCCCAACGCCATCCACAGGAACAGGTACTCAAGCACCCGTACCAACGCCTTCAAACGACGTACCTGTCAACACAAATAAGTCGGGTTCTTATATTTTAAGTTATGACCCTGTGGATAAATCACTATATGTATTGGATACATTAGGAGGGAAATCTTATGTCTTGATTGCTAAAAATATTACCCTAACACATAAACCAAGCGTAACCGATGACGGTAAATATGCCTATTTTATCAATAATAAGGCCATCACTCGGATTGATTTGTCAACGGTGAAGCCTTTTTCTCCACAAGACCAAAGTGCAACAGTTTCAAAAGTAATAATTGATAATTCGGGATGGGACAATGTGGCAATTTCTAAAGATGGAAAACGATTGGCAGCTGTTTCTAGCACTCTTGAACCCTATATTTATGTGTTTGATTTGGCATCTACCGCAAACACCATTCCAAGTAAAAAGGTAAAGTTATATAACCCAACCTACTCAACAGGGCTTAGCACCTCGCAGGTTCTTTATGCGGATGCCATCGAGTGGGATTATGATGGCGAAAATCTTGTTTATGATGCCTATAATGAAGTAAAATCTGCTGATGGACAAGTACTTTCTTTTTGGGACGTAGGTTTTGTAAATGTTTGGAATGCTCAAACGGGTACTTTCGGGTCGGGCTTGATTCAAAAGCTTGTGTCTAATTTGGGAACTGGTGAAAGTATCACGAATCCTTCGTTCTCGAAAAACTCAAGTAATATGTTGGCATTTGATTATCAAATTGAATCCGATATGGATTTGTTCGATTATTTTATCATAGGAGTAAATATGTCCAGACCAACTGATTGGCAAACTATTGTTGCTTATAATAGCGACTTAGGTTATCCCGATTATTCAAGAACGGATAATTTTATAATTTTTAATACCTACGACAATAAGGCTAAATATAATAACACGAGCATCATTACCCTAGACGCTAAGGACAAACGGAAGGGTGTTGAATCAACTATGAAAACATTTGTTGAAAAATCTGCCTTCAATGTTTGGTACACGGTAGGTACTCGTAAATTGCCAACTAAACAGGTGCAAACCATCACGTTATCGAGAGTAGCAGATAAAAACCTAACAGACCCTGCGTTCAATATCAATGCATCGGTAAGTTCGGGTTTAGGTTTAATCCTTTCTATTGCTTCTGGACCAGCTACCATTACAGGAACAAGAGTTTCTTTAACAGGTACAGCAGGAAAAGTTTATTACGGAGCTTATCAAGATGGTTCAACAAGCTATTATTCCGTTTCAAAAGTAGATTCGTTCTGCGTGATTCCTGCTAAACCTACGATTTCGGTAGTGAAAAAATCGGATGCGAATGGTGATTATTGGGAATATACATCAAGTGCCACAACAGGCAATGTGTGGTATAAAAATGGTCAGATTTTAGAATCTGCTCGTGGAGAACGTGTTATTCAGGTATCGTCTGGTGCAAGTTTCAATGTGCAGGTGGTCACGTCGGATGGTTGTAAAGGTAATTTATCCGATACTCGTCAGGATGCAGTATTGGAACGAGTATTAGCGAATGAACCGACTCTACTATCTTTGGTGAAAGTGTATCCAAATCCAACAGACGATAAACTCGTAATTTCAGTTCCAGAATCTGCTAAAATAGAACGAGTAAGCGTGTTTGCCACTTCTGGGATGCTAACGATGGAACAGCTTGGAAATAAGGCTACTACGATGGAATTGTCCTTGAGTACTTTACCACAAGGAAACTACGTAGTTGAAATAAAAACAACTCAAGGGACTGTAAATCAGAAAATAACGAAGCGATAGATAAAAAAATAGCCGTTGAGAGTTTTCTCAGCGGCTGTTATAGATCAATAGAAGAGGTAAAAATAGGATTCATGCGACTAATTTTTTTTGAATGTTGAAGCATTGATTGATAACTCCCATTTTCGAATCTCCAAATTGGTGTTCGCACCAAAGGAATAGTTCGTTACGGTCGTTTTTATCTAGCGTTTTAATTGCCTTTGTTAACTCTTTTTCAAATAAATTTGTATCAAAACTGACCTTTTCAAGAATCATTTCGATATAAGCTAAAGTGGTCATCATGGTAAGGAGTATTTTAATTGAAGGATTGTAGTTCATATTTGCAATATGAATGTAATAGTTAATTATTTGATTGTCAATTTGTCTTGGTTTAAATGAGTCTATCTACTCAGATTTTTTTCGTAAATTAAGTATTTTTATTAGTAAACATTTGGTAAGATTTATTTCAAGATAAGTACAAGGAATTATTTAGCTAAACCTATAGGGTTTTAGTTAAAAGGTTTGACTATGAGGTTGTTATGAACTAAACCTTATAGGCTTTACACCAACGTATGTTGTCCCATTACTTACTTTACTTTAAATACGGTTACTAGTTAAGGTAAATACTAATCCATAAAAATGATTGTGATGTTTGAAAAAGTGATAAGAAATATAGGTTTGTGGGCTTTGTTCTGGTGTATAAGTACCTTATTTTCTGTGGCTCAGGACATAAAAGAGTCCTATTCTGTTGAAATTGGCAACAAGAATATTGCCTTGGAAGAGCCGTTTAGCATATCAGCCATCATAAAAATACAGGAAGACCCCACTGCTTCAATTCCAGAATGTAAGTTTCCAGAGCTTAAAGGATTCGTAAAACAAGGATATACCAAATCCATTGCGAGGTCTTTTGTAGGCGGTCATAAACTCATCACTTATACCATTAGCCAAAATTATAAAGCACTTCGAGAAGGAACAATTAAGGTAAAAGCCTTTAAGGTGCTTATCAACAAAACGGAGCAGCCCTCAGAAGGATGTACCGTAACAGTTGGGAAATCCCAAGCCGAGTTACCACTTTTAGGAACAGCATTACCAAGCGAAACACCAACAGTTGAAGTACCCAAAACAAAACCTATCAGAGGTATTCCTGATGCTTTCTTAGCCTTGAACACCAGTAAAAAGTCGCTTTTTGTGGGAGAGGGTTTCACCGTTACGCTTGCCTTGTATGTGAGCGATAACAATACAGTACCGATGGAATTTGATCATAATGAAATCCAAATTCCAACCATTGCCAAGAAACTCAAACAAGCCAGTTGTTGGGAGGAAAATTACGGCATCGAAGAAACGCTTACCAAACAGATGGTGATTAATGGTAAAAAATATACGCAGTACAAATTTTATCAAACAAGTTTATACCCCTTAAATAATAAGGTAATTCGTTTTCCTTCGGTATCGCTTCGAGTGTTGAGAAAAGAGGAGGACGAAAAAGGAGCGACGCATTTTAGTCCAATTAATTTTGAAGCGAAAGGCTGGGAATTGCAACCGCTGGATTTACCCAAATTGAGTACTGTTAAAGGAGATGTACCCGTTGGCGTTTTTTCCCTCAAAGAGCAATTAGACAAAAAACAGGTAAATACGGGGAATGCCATTCAGTGTAAAATTATCATTACAGGAGACGGGAATATGTCTTCTATCAAATTGCCAGAATTAAGTAAAAATCCAGATTTTGATTTATTTCCTCCCAAAATTAATATGGTTACTGACCATGAGGAGGAAAAAAATGTTCACACAAAAACCTTTACTTTTCAGTTAATTCCCAAACGGGCTGGTAACTTTGTACTATCAAATTACTTTAAGTGGATATATTTTAATCCACAAGAGCAAACTTATGACACCTTACGCTCGCAATTAAGTTTTAAAGCGAAAGGTGCAACAATCAGTTCAGACATCGAATCGGAGGGAGAACGTTCCATTTATGATGGCTTAGATTCACTGGATTCATCTGAAGAAAGCTCGGGAATTGGTAAGTTATTGAAAAATGAAGCCAATATTTTAATTGTTATCATGTTGATTGGTATGGCATATATTTTCATGCCAAATCGTAATAAATAATACATAGAAAATGAGTAGCACTTACGGTAAGTTATTTAAGATTAGTACTTTCGGGGAGTCGCATGGGGCGGCTGTTGGCGTAATTTTAGACGGATGCCCTGCGGGTATTGACTTTGATATGGAGTTTATCCAGAGCGAATTAGACCGTCGTAAACCTGGGCAATCTCGCATCACTACGCAACGTCGTGAAGCCGATGAATTTCAAGTGCTTTCTGGAACATTTGAAGGAAAAACCACAGGAACGCCTATCGCCATGATGGTTTGGAATGGCGACCAACGTTCTAAAGATTATACGCACATTGCTCAACAATTTAGACCTTCACATGCTGACTTTACCTATCATGTAAAATATGGAGGTAATCGTGATTATCGTGGTGGTGGTCGTAGTTCTGCTCGTGAAACCGTTGCACGTGTGGCGGCTGGAGCAGTGGCAAAAATGATTTTAAAACAGATTGGTGTTGATATTAAAGCATACGTTTCGCAGGTTGGAAAACTGAAATTAGAAACCCCTTATCAACAATTAGATTTAGCCGAAGCTGAAAACAATGCCGTACGTTGTCCAGAACCAGCGATGGCACAACAAATGTTTGACTACATCGACGAAACTCGTAAGAAAGGCGATTCAATCGGGGGGATAGTTGACTGTGTAATCACTGGAACGCCTGTTGGTTTGGGAGAGCCTGTTTTTGATAAACTACATGCCGAATTAGGTAAAGCCATGTTATCAATCAATGCTGTTAAAGGCTTTGAGTATGGTAGCGGTTTTGCAGGCGTAGAAATGTTTGGTTCAGAACATAACGACGAAATCTACATCGAAGACGGCGTAGCTAAGACCAAAACTAATTACTCAGGAGGTATCCAAGGAGGGATTTCAAACGGAGCTGATATTTATTTCAGAACGGCCTTCAAACCTGTTGCTACCATCATGCAAGACCAAGAGAGTATTGATGCCGAAGGTAATCCCGTAATTGTTTCTGGAAAAGGTCGCCATGACCCTTGCGTTGTGCCTCGTGCTGTACCTATCGTAGAAGCAATGGCAGCCTTGGTATTGGTTGATTTTTATATGAGAAACAAAGCTATCCAGTAAAGAACACGCTTAAAAGCGTTACTGATAAGTAATCAATGGTAATTAAATGACGTTTTGGTTTTGGTCAAAACATTGATCATCATATTGTTAAATCCAAAATTCAACATTATTACTTATATGATATTTTCAGACGAATACTTCATGCGACTCGCTTTGCAACAAGCAACAATGGCTTTTGACGAAGGCGAAATCCCTGTGGGGGCAATTGTTGTCTGTCAGAATCAGCTTATCGCCAAAGCATATAACCAGACCGAAAAGCTTAATGACGTTACTGCCCATGCAGAAATGCTCGCAGTAACGGCAGCAACCCAACATTTGGGGGCAAAGTACCTAAAACATTGTACGCTCTACGTCACCTTAGAACCTTGTGTGATGTGTGCAGGAGCTATTTTTTGGTCGCAATTAGGACGAATCGTCATTGGTGCATCCGATGACAAAAGAGGATATGCTCGGATACAACCAAGTATATTACACCCTAAAACACAGCTCAAAACAGGTATCTTAGCCGACGAGTGTGAAACGTTATTACGTAGTTTTTTTGCAAAATTGAGAACTTAAAACCCATTTTTTTAGTTCTTTCATAGAATGATTATTTAACTTTAAAACATAAACAAATGGCATTTGTATTAGCTCCTCTACCGTATTCAAACGATGCGTTAGAACCAAATTTTGATGCGTTGACAATGGAAATCCACCACGACCGTCACCACAATGCGTATGTAACCAACTTAAATGCAGCCGTAACAGGAACAGCATTAGAAGGTAAGTCATTAGAAGAATTGATGGCTACTATTTCAACGGTTTCTCCTGCGGTACGTAACAATGGCGGTGGTCATTATAACCACACATTCTTCTGGGAAACACTTTCTCCAAACGGTGGTGGTGCTCCAGTAGGTGAATTAGCTGCTGCTATCAACGCTAAATTCGGTTCTTTCGACGAGTTCAAAGCAGCTTTCAAAGCAGCTTCAATTGGACGTTTCGGTTCAGGTTGGGGATGGTTAGTAGCATTAGCGGATGGTTCAGTAGCCATCACTTCTACTCCAAACCAAGATAACCCAATCATGGATGTTGCTGAAGTTAAAGGTACTCCAATCATCGGATTAGACGTTTGGGAACACGCATACTATTTGAAATTCCAAAACAAACGTCCAGATTATATCGACGCATTCTGGAATGTAGTTGACTGGAACAAAGCTGAAGCTCGTTTCCAAGCTGCAAAATAAGATTCTTTTGAATTTTTCAGAGAGCCTTCGTGTAAACGAAGGCTTTTTTGTTTTGTGAAATTTGAGATGAATAACCGTGTCGTTAAATTTTATAAAAAATGTTTGCCAATGAAACGTATTGATAATGAATGATTTGTATATAATTACAGCTTTTTGTGGATATTTTTTTTGATTTAGCCTTGATTTTTTAAAAATTAGCTGTACCTTTGCACTCACAATTCACGGCGATTATAGCTCAGTCGGTTAGAGTAGCGGTTTGTGGTACCGTTGGTCATGGGTTCGAATCCCATTAGTCGCCCAAAGCCTTGTCTTTAAGACAAGGCTTTTTTGTTTTTACTGCTACCTGTGCAAACTATTTCCTGTTCTTACAGTTATACCATTATGTTTAGCTTCCATCAAATACAGCAACTTATTACACAACGTTATAGGAAACAGCTTTTTATTGTGCTTCCTCTAATGTATTTCACAGGGCTTATCGGATTACATATATCATCAGTACAAGGTTTTTTTAAGTTCTTTTCATCCATCAATTTATGGGTGTCTCTAGGGTTAATTCTTCTTTATCAACCATCCATCAATCGTTCTTTTGCTCGCTTTGCTCTACTTACTTTTAGTGCAGGCTTTCTCATTGAAGTGTTGGGGGTAAAGACCTCGTTGATTTTTGGTACGTATTGGTATGGAAAAACACTAGGGATTCAATTGTGGGATGTGCCTATCGTTCTGGGAGCTAATTGGCTAATTCTTGTATATGGAGCAAGTATTTTAACGCTTCGGATGATGCCTCTCAAAACTTTAAAAAGTGATTGGGCAAAGCACGTACTGCAAAGCATTGTGGCTACCACCATCATGGTTTCATTGGATATATTGATTGAGCCAGTTGCCATTTATTTTGATTTTTGGCATTGGGAAAACGAAATAGTACCTTTACAGAATTACATTGCGTGGTTTTTAGTGGCCCTTCCTTTAGTATTTTATTGCTTTCGGAGTGCTTTTGAAAAAATGAATGATATGGCTCTTTTAATTATGCTTTTGCAACTATTCTTTTTTGTAGGACATACCATTTTATTCCATTTTTTATAAACCTTTTCAAAAGTATCTTGTTCATATTCATACTTTACCATCTGTTTAGATTATCATTATGAGCAATTATTCAATTAAAGATTTAGAGCAATTATCGGGAATCAAAGCTCATACGCTTAGAATTTGGGAGCAACGTTATGATATGTTGAAGCCAGATCGTACCGATACAAACATTAGGACATATACTGATGAAGACTTAAAGCTAGTACTCAATATAGCTTTATTGAAAGAGCATGGGTATAAGATTTCAGCGATAGCAGGTATGTCTAATCAGGCTGTGTGTCAAGAAGTATTACATGTTTCTGAAAAGAAATTGAGTTCTCCAGACCAAATTCATGCCTTAACGCTTGCGATGTTGGATTTGGATGAAGAACGATTCGAGAAAATTATTAGTACCAATACCTTGCAAGTCGGTTTTGAACAGACAATGATTCAGGTGATTTTTCCTTTCTTGAATCGGATTGGAACATTGTGGCTTTCGAATTCAATTGGTATTGCTCAAGAACATTTTATTTCTAGTCTGATTCGTCAGAAAATCATTGTTGCTATTGATGGTCAATTACCTGTGAGAAAAGAAGGCGGAAAGAAGTTTCTACTTTATTTACCTGCGGGCGAATTACACGAAATTGGTTTGTTATTTGCCAATTATTTAATTCGTTCTCGAAATCATAAAGTGGTATATTTTGGTCAAAATTTACCCTTCGATGAACTTGTTTTTGCTCATAACGTACATAATCCAGATGGTATTTTTGCAGTAATGACTACTAGCCCTTCGTCCGAAGATGTACAAGCATACGTGTATAAACTAGGAGCAACCTTTCCTAGTACCACCATTTTGTTGACGGGTCATCAGGTAGTGGGGCAAGATATTGATTGCCCCGACAATGTTACGATTATTACGAGAATCCAAGAATTGATTCAAATGATTTGACATAAAATTCTGAATAGAATACCCTTGTTAAAATAGGGACTGTATCTGATGGTACAGTCCCTATTTTTTTGTTAACTACTAGAATGATATATTTATCAGAAGATTATTGAATCTGCTTTTTTTTTAGATAAAATAGTATTTTTACTCTCGTGGCTGGTAGCCCTTCGGTGTCTTTGGCGGTGTCTCCTGACCAGCTATCGTGCGGAAGCAATTTTGTGTGTAGTCTGGTCGGGAGATCAGCCACGGGGTTTTTAAAAAGGGGACGTAACTTTCTATTGAGCAAACAATAATTATAATGGAAGAATTAGCAATGTTTATATTTGATGCTTTATTAACAATTCCAGGAATGAGTATCATTTGGTTATTTTCTAATAAGAAGACGTTTAGGTTTAAAATTGAGGATGATGCAATGTGTTATATTTTGTCAAGAGTAATTTCTTTATTTCTTTATACAATATTATTTTGCTATTTGACTTATTTTTAGTTCCGCTTTTCGCCTTGTTAGTGCAACGCAAGTCGAAGTATAGATAAAGAGGATTTTTAATCC
>JBMLRK010000474.1:0-11978 GCA_049241065.1 Spirosomataceae bacterium | reverse complement strand
AAATGTCTATTTAATTGGGCCTGCGGTGAAGGTTTTTGAGGGAGAGATTTAGGGAGGTTGTAGGTATGAGGTTTTAGGTATGAGGTAGTTGTACTACCTCTAAATTAACGCCTAATGTATCATTCGGCTTTTCTTGGTTTTAGGTATGAGGTAGTCGTGCTACCTCTAAATTAATACCCAATCCATCATTCGGCTTTCCTTTATTTTAGGTATGAGGTAATTGTGCTACCTCTAAATTAATACCCAATCCATCATTCAGCTTTCCTTTGTTTTAGGTATGAGGTAATTGTACTACCTCATACCTAAAACCTCATACCTATTCCTTATACCTATTTTTTATTAAGCATATAAACTGCCATGATGCCCAAAACGCCACCAGCTATGGTATTTGTCTGAATGGTTTCTCCGAGTAAAAACCATGAACTTAATGCTGCTGATAAGGGTACGAGAAAAATAAAACTACTGGCTTTCTCTGCCCCTAAGGATACTGTGGCAAGGAAGTAAAATGTGGTTGCAATGCTTGTGCTAATTACAGAGGTATAAGCCATATTTAACCAAAAACGAGTATCTGCTGTTTGTATTAATTCAACAAATTGAGGGCGATTTACTCCTACAAATAGTAGCATTGCCGTAAGGACATACATCCAAAAGGTAAAGCCAAGGGAATGACCATATTGGGCTGATTTAGACGTGATTTTACTCATGGTAGCCCACACAAATGAAGCCAGTAAGAAATAGACGTTTCCACTCATCAGAATGGCATTGCCATTGTCCCAGACTTTTAAGAGAATTAATCCCGCAATAACTCCTAGTAATAACCCAATTGCCTCTTTCAGGCTTGGAAGCACACGATTCAGAATTAAGCCAATCGAATAGGCAAAAATTGGATTTAGGGATGTCACTAATACGCCACCAGCTCCAGCCAAACCTAATTGCAGACCTCTTAAAAAAAGCCAACTATAAATCGCCAAGAGTGATGCAGAAGCGAATAGTGGGAAAAGTCCTTTTCGTTGAATTTTGACATTGACTTTGAGAGCAAACAAGAGAGGAATTAAGCTTACGATAACAATGGAATACCGCAAAAAAGTAATATTAAATACGCTGCTGTACGAGGCTACAATTTTTCCAGTTGGCCAGCTACCTCCCCAAATAACCATACTGGCTACGACAATCCAACTGAGTGTTTGTTTATTTTTCATTCATCATTTTTTAGTCATTGGAAGTGTTATTGATCGTATTAAGAACCGAAATGGGCTTGACCCCGTTCTCTAAACTTTCTTTTTTTCTTTTATTGGGGAATAAATAATTGAAGCTTTTTGAATACAAAAGGCTGAGTCCTCCCGAAGTAAAGGTTTGATATTGGGTTGTCAATGAACCTAAAATAGAGGTTTGAACATTTCGGTTATAGGTTTTCAAACGCAGACTTCCATCTCGTTTAACGAACCATTCTAGCGACCAGTCGCCAATAAGCGAGAGGGCATTTGTTTGGTTGGTTGCCGTAGTGAAACCTCCACTCCTAGTAATACGGAAGCGGTCATTGAAATTATAAGAAAAACGTACTTGTAGGTTATTGATTAAGTCTTGATTAAGCCCGCTCCCATTTAATGACAAATCGACGGCTAAGTTTTTATCAATCTGAGAAAATACATTACTCAACTGATTACCAGCCAATTCAATCAGGTTATTCACTAAATTGGATGTCGCAAAAGCGGCCGCTGAGTTGGGTGCCATTTGCCCTAATAGCAGGACATTACTAACCTGTCTATTTAATTCTTGTTCATCGGTTCTTATCCGATTTTGAAATGCCGTAACAGCCGTATTAAATTCTGGGTTTTTAGGATAATCGTGCAAGACCAAATCAAATCCCACATTGGGTTTCAATAGACGGTCGGTGATATTAATGGCCACATCCGCAGGGTAACGACGAGTAAAATCTGCTCGGTTTTTATAGGTACTTCCACCGCTAGTCGTATCAATCACCGTTCCTAAATAACTTACATTGGCAGGGTATATTGCTTTAATATTTAAGTTAGCTTCGTAGGGACTTCCAGACCAAGAGATCTTACTTCCCTGTTGGATAACGAACTTCTTATTGATAATATTCTGAAAGGTAAAGGTATAATCTCCTCGTTCAATTGCGTAGTCTCCCGTCATATCAAAGTCGCCTCTAGTATCAATTTTCATATTGATTTTGCCAGAACCATTTGCACGCATGATGTCTCCCGTCTGTTTATCAAACTGTACTTCACCACTTGCTTCTGGCGTAAGTTCAAGGTTAAAATCCATCCGAATTCGGCTATCACTTACTGCGGATTCCTTCTTGGTTTTTAGGCTATCTGTTGGCGAACTAACTACCAGAAATTCAATTTCATCTTGACTTCCCGCTTCTTGGGCATGATCTAAAGGAATGAATAACGCTGTGCCACGTTCCGTTTTCAAATCTGCCGCAATTTTCAAATCTTCGGGTGTCCCTGATATGGCAAGTTTACCCGTAGCATACCCTTTCCCGTAATACAAATCATTGTCTTGCCGTTTGGTATCCAAGATTTTAAAACGATTCATTTCGGCATTGAGTGAAAAGGTAACGGTATTCCCACCATCATAATAAACCCCACCGTTTAAAAATGCCTTATTCCCTTCATCGTCCACCAATGGGAGTTTTTTAACCCTGATTTCGTCAGGCTCAAAATAGATTTTATCTTCAAAATTGAGCGTCGTATTTAAGTAATCAAAGAATAAAGAACCTTTTTTCACGTTGACTACCCCCTCTAAAATGGGATGGCGAAGTGTTCCAGAAAGTGCCAATTCACCACTGGCTGTTCCTCTAAATTTCGAGAAAATCCCCTTCGTAAAAGGCTCTAATATTTGCAGATTGGTTTGGTTTAAACTCGCTAAAACATCAAGTGCATTATCTTTAATTTTAGGATTATAGATACCTCTCAGCGTCAAGACCTTTGTTCCTAGTCGTTCAATGTAATAATCAATATCCACGAGTTGACGCTCTTGGTCAAAACGCCCCTCCCCTGCCAAATCGCCAATCAATAAGCCTTCATACATCAAATTGGTCACTCCCAAATTACTATTGGCATTGATATTATGATAGACATCCTTCAACGTAATTTCTCCATTCACCGTTCCTTTTAAATCTAAACCTAAAATGGGTGTCAGCGTTTCCAATTTAAAATTTCTAGAAGTAAAGGTCAGGCTTTCGGTAGAGTCACCAGATACGGTTCCGTCCAATGCAATTAACTGGTCTGTATTGGATAAAACAAGCGACTTCGCTGTTAATTTGTTTCCAATGACTGTCAGGGTATTTTCTGGATTTATGACCCAATCTTGCTCTAATAATTTGAATTTTGAGCGGATAAATTGCAACTCAATTCCATCTTCAATAAATCGTAAGTCTCCATTTAAATTGGCACGATTGGTTTCTCCTGTTTGATTCAAATTACTGGTAAAAAGAATACGGTCTTTGTACCAAGAGGCTTCTACCTCTAGCTTTTCGGTTGGAGCAAGAATGGATATTTTCTGACGTGCAGAGTTCACAATAAGCCCTGCCAATACCTCTGGCGTATTGAAAAACTTAGAACTGTTCAGATCTAAATCTGTTTTGTAAAATGTATAATTTGAGCCAAAAACGAGCGTATCTATACTACTAGAAAGGTTGAATACAGAAGTATTGCCCATGCCAAAAGAACCTTCGACCAAGGTATTTCGAGAAATATGACCTTCTGGATAAAGTAAGGCTAAAATGGGATAACTATTTTTAAGGACAAAACGATAGTCAATTTTGTAATTATCAGGTTGTTTATTTTTCTTTTGAGCATAGTAAATCTCTCTCGAATGCTCATCTCCTGTGAAATAAATCTTATATTCCTTTACCAACGTACTTAAATCATCGACTGCTTTGGATGGCAAGAAATTGCCTTTAAAGTCCATGTTAACGAAATCTGACAGAAGCGATAAATGGCGAGACGATGTTAGTTCTGACGATTCAACTTGAAGGTTTTCAATAAAGAGTTCTTTTTTACCCAAGCCAACAGTCGTATTGGTAAAATTAGTTCTTCCAATAAAATCGTCCACCTTTAATCCGTTGAAAGAAACGTCCATTAAATCGGTCTTTATCCGCCAATCATCTGCGGTGAAATTCAGCGGTTTCAGATTAGCCTTGTTCAGTTTTCCAATAAGATTAATGTGCTGTTTTCCTGCTCTAAAATCAATATCTCCATATAAATTAAATCGGAGGTTGGTATCAGCCATTGCCACACGCCCAGAGAAAAACTCATTTTTCAAAGTACCATTCACTCCTATATTTCGGTAGGTATAACGATTAAAACTAACTTGTTTTACCATTCCATCAAAATTCAAAGAAGCCGCTTTCATAGAAAAACCTTTTCCTTCAATTTTTCCCGAAAGGGTCAAATCACCTATATCGCTTGCATCCGAAAGAAGTTGACCGAGTTTGAATCGGTCTAGTTTTACCTGACCTTTATAACTCGACAAAGCAGAATTATTGTGTAAGGTCATGGCGATATCCACATCCGACTTTCCTAAATCCGATTCTAATAATCCAGCTGTCTTAAATTTAGACGTTGTTCCATTAAAAGTGCCATCAAAATTGATATGACCAAATTTTTCGATGCTTTTAACCGTTGCTTGACCGATGTAAGGAATTAAATCATTCACACGAACGTGAGATTTACGCATTCGTAAATCCATTTGAGCTTTGTCGATATTGGGTAATCCTTTAAAGGCAAAATCACCATGAAGTTTTGAATTTTTACCAAAGTAAAGGTCAAATTTCTTGAGTGCGAATTTATGGACTGTTCCTTCAAAATTACCGTTCAGATAGTACACATCTTTGAAATCGTACATATCATTCACGAAGCGTCCGAGGTCGTTGGCATATACGACCGACGAATCAAAATCAGCGTGCATAAATACCAGTTCGTTCCAATCCTTAAAATCCTTCTGACTGCGATACGACATCGTAATTTGATTCCGAATAACGGTATTGTTCAATTTCAAAACCAAGTCATCAAAACGCATTTGACGGTCGCAAATCAAGAAGGTTGTCTTGAGTTTTTTAATTCGAGTATTTGAAGAACGGTCAAAGGCACTTAGATTTGCCTTTAAGGATACCGAATCTCGAATGAGTTTAAAATCCTCTAAATGAGCATTTAATTCGTGAAAGGTAAAGTGATAATGGTCAAACGAACGCTTATCGTGCATGGGTTTTTCGGCTTGGTCATCCATGCTAAAAACACCATTGACAATATCTGCCTTTTTAATAATAAAAGGCGTTGGTTTACTATTCGGATTGGGTGTTGGAGAAGCGGTAAGTTTATTGATACGACGGATAAACTCATCGAGGTTCATATCGCCATTTTTATCCATCACCATTTTTACAGTGGGACGATACAAACGGACATAATCTAATTGTGTTTGAAGGCTATCTTGCAAAAGGCTTGTCAACTGAAAATCGACATCCAGTTTTTCAATATCAATCATCTGAATGCCTTGATAATCCTTTACACGAACCCCTTCGAGGCGAGCTTCATCAAAGAAGCGAATGGTTACTTTATCAATTTCGATTGGATAGCCTAATGCCTTAGAAATAATAGGAGCGTAATGTTGAGCTAAACGAGTTTGAACAAAAGAACTACGAAGACCAGCTACCAGCATCACTACCAATAACAGCACCCCTACGATGGTATAGAGTACGGATTTAGTAAGAAATTTGGAAACTTTTATGAACATTCGCCTTGTTTTTCGATTTTCGCTTTAGTATCAGTAAATTGCATGATTAAATTATCATCCTATCTAAATTAGGACAAGACACAAAAGAGAACAATGACCATATTAGCCATAGAATCATCTTGCGACGACAGCTCTGCTGCTGTAATTATTAACGGCAAAATCTGTTCCAACATTGTAGCAAGTCAGGCTATTCATACCAAATGGGGAGGAGTAGTACCAGAACTTGCCAGTAGAGCTCATCAACAACATATTGTACCCGTTGTAGCGGAAGCCTTAGAGAAAGCGAAGATAACCAAAAACGACCTAAATGCCATAGCTTTTACTCGTGGTCCAGGGCTTTTAGGCTCTTTATTAGTAGGAGCATCTTTTGCCAAGGCATTAGCTATGGGTTTGAACATCCCCTTGATTGATGTAAACCACATGCAAGCCCATGTGTTGGCTCATTTTATTGATGAACCAACACCGAATTTCCCCTTTTTATGCCTAACTGTCAGCGGTGGACATACGCAAATTGTATTAGTGAAATCACCTTTGGAAATGAAAGTTATCGGTGAAACCCACGACGATGCCGTAGGGGAGGCTTTTGACAAAACAGCAAAATTATTAAACTTACCCTACCCTGGTGGCCCGTTAATTGACAAATATGCCAAAGAAGGGAATCCTTTACGCTTTCCTTTTCCGATGGTAGAAATGGAAGGGCTGAATTATTCATTTTCAGGAATAAAGACTTCTTTCATGTATTTTTTACAGAAGGAAACGCAAAAAAATCCAAATTTCGTAGAAGAGAATCTAGCCGACATTTGTGCTTCGATGCAGCATACGCTTATTAAGATTTTATTACAGAAACTAAAAAGAGCGTCTAAAGAAACAAATATCAAGGAAATTGCTATTGCAGGAGGTGTTTCGGCAAACTCTGGACTTCGTGCAACCTTGCAAGAATTGGGTATGGAATTGGGCTGGAACGTGTATATTCCTGCCTTTCAATATTGTACCGATAATGCAGGAATGATTGCCATGGCTGGTCATTTTAAAGCAGAAGCAGGGATTTTCTGTCCGCAAAACGTGAGTCCATTGCCACGGATGGAATGGTGATAAATTAGAACTGATAATTTGAGTATTGAATATGAGAAAAATTTCAATACTCAAATTTCATAACTTAACATCAATATTTAACCTTTATAGTACTTTGCGATATTCTAAATTACCAGTTTGGCACGTACTTTGTGACTAAAGCCTTATTGCATAACTATTGATACCTTTACTTATACTTAGCTTACAACACTTTCAATAACCTTCATGAAAAAATTTCTACTTATTCTAGTAACGATTCTTGCTTTTTTTCTAAATCCATCCTCAGCCGAAGCTTCCCATTTTAGATACGGACAAATTACGTGGACACGTGTACCTGGCACAAGAACCGTCAATTTTACCATTACAACCGCTTGGAGACATGATGCATCCGAATCTATCAATTTCAACTATGGCGATGGTAATTGGGAAGCTGGGGTCTTAGGAACAGAAATTCAATATGTAGCCAATAGCTACCGAGTGTATGAACTCCATCTAACGCATACATATACCACCGATGGACCATTTGTCGCCTATTTTAACGATTGTTGTCGCATTTCGACACTGCAAAATGCACCAGATGGATACTATACGGTATCAAATAATGTTTGTTTAAGCAACAACAATCAAGGGTCTCCATCTTGTACCTCACCGACTGTTATTGAAATGAAGGCAGGTGTTTTAAATCAATACCAACTTTTAGCTTCTGATCCAGATGGTACTGCTATAAATTACTCTATCAATGCTATTCGAGATGGTAATTATGTCCCCACTGTTGGAGGCAATAGTGCATCTGTTAGTCCTACAGGCTTAATTTCGTGGTCTCCTGTTGGGGCTGTTGCAGGACAGCTTTATCAGATGAAAGTGTCAATGTCAGATGGTTGCACTCAATCAGAAATTGATTTTATCATCAAAATAACCAGTTGTACCTCTGCTCCCGCCAGCGGTACGTTGTCTGGAACAAAAAGTATTTTACTTGGCGAAAGTACTAATTTAACCTTAGCCTTAGCAGGAACTCCTCCATGGACTTACAGGCTCTCCGGCACAACAACGGATGTCACCACCTCAACAAGTACTGTCTCCATACCAGTTACCCCTCCTAATGCCGTTGGACTGAATACTTATACTATAAGTTCGTTGAGTAATGCTTGTGGACTTGGACCTGTAACTGGAAACGCAATGATTTCTGTTGAAAAACCACTTGAACTCATTGCTTGTTTTCCTTTCAATGGCAATGCACAGGACAGTAAAGGAACACATCATGGGATTGTTAGCGGTGCAACACTAACAAGCGATAGATTTGGGAATCCTAATAGTGCTTATAACTTTAATGGGACGAACAGTTTTATTCAATTAACAAATGCTGAAGAATTTAAAAACCCAAGCTATAGTTATTCTCTTTGGGTTAAATGCAATATCCCAACATCAGGATCTAATTTAGGAACTGTATTAGGTGTTGGCAATTTACAGAACTTACAACTCACCGTAGCTCCTAGCTGGAACATGACATCAGCACTCACACAGGATGGGTCTAGCTATTATACTAGTTGGAGTGCAGGAATTGGCTTATCAATTGCGGAAGCGAATCAATGGCATCAGTTAACCGTTGTTAGAACTATTAAAGGGCTAGAACTTTATTACGATGGACGACTATGGACTTCAGGTTTTTACCCCAATTCTGGAATCTCGTTATATGAAAATTTAAACGACCCTAATGCTCCAATTTATCGAGCAACTATTGGAGCTCTACCTGATATAACAAATACAGACTTCTTTAATGGCCAAATTGATGATATTAAAATATACAATAACGTTCTGAACGCAAATCAAGTCAAAGCTTTGTATTTAGCAGAACAATCATGTCCTAATGTAGAGACAGGCGGACTAATTGCGTTAACGAGTTTATCTAATCCCATAGCCTGTGCAGGCAAAAATATCACAGCGACTGTTATTACCAATAACATCAGCCCAACCAATGCGACTCCTATAATTATTCAACTGTCAGATGTTACTGGTAGTTTTAATAATCCCACGCAAATTGGCACAGGAACAAATACGAGTATTGTTTGTAGTATTCCACAAGCCACTTTAGGAGGAAATTATAAAATCAGGGCTATTTTTAATGACGGGCAAAATCAGCTTATTAGTGTAAATACCCTAACATTGACCATCAACGCTCTGATAACAACGATTCCAAGTATTACGAATCAAAGTGGTAATTTATGTTATGCAAACAGCATGACTTTAGCAGCAACAGGATGTGCTAATAATAACTATGTTTGGAGTGATGGGCAAACTGGTTCGAGTATAGTTGTTAGTCCAACAGCTACCAAATCTTATAGAGTTGCTTGTTTTGCAACACCTTGTACAGGTGATAGTAGTAATGCCTTTCTTGTTACGATAGTATCCAAGCCCGTTGCTCCTAGTATCACAACGCCCAACTCAACCATTTGTGGAGGACTTAGCTTGTCATTGACTGCGTCTGGCTGTACAGGAGGAACTTATGCTTGGACAGGTGGACTTACAGGTAATACTGTAAGTGTTTCACCTTCTGTAACTAAATCATACAAAACCGTTTGTATCCAGAACGGCTGTGCTAGTGATAGTAGTCTCGCAGTAATAGTCACTGTCAATCCAAAGCCAAACAAACCTACCATCAGTATCTCTAATTCGACTATCTGTTCGGGGGCTAGTGCCACTCTTACAGCTTCTGGTTGCACAAGTGGAAGTTACATTTGGTCTATTGGACTAATTGGTGCGACCATAACGGTTGCCCCCACTACGAATACTAATTATAAAGTTATCTGTAAATCAGGCACTTGCTACGGCGACAGTAGTTTAACTGCGACAGTTACCGTAATCCCCAAACCAGTATCCCCGACAATTATCACTTCAGCTACTAGCATTTGCCCTCGTTCTAGCACAACACTTTCGGCATCTGGTTGTTCTTCAGGAACATATAAGTGGACGGATGGGTACACAGGCTCAAGTATCACCGTAACTCCCTCATCAACAAAAACATACAAAGTAGTTTGTAGTTTAAATAGTAGTTGTGTAAGCGATAGTAGTAGCGGATTAGTGATCACTGTACTTCAACGTATTAATCCCCCTTTTATCACCACTACAAGCCAAACTGTCTGTTCAGGTCAAAATGTATCCATAGTGGCATCTGGCTGTGTAGGAGGCACTTATGCTTGGACTGGCGGACTTAGTGGTGCAATTATAACTGTTTCACCGACTGTAACAACTTCATACAAAGCCGTTTGTATTCAAAGTGGCTGTACAAGTGATAGTAGCTCCGCCAGCATATTAACTATCAACAATACGCTTGCTGGTTTTACTATTAGTTCCAATAAAACACCTCTATGTACTGGAGATACAGCTACTTTAACTGCAACTGGTTGCCCTATCGTACCTGTATGGTCTAACAACCAGAGTGGAAACAGCATACAAGTTGCTCCTATAACTACTAGCACTTATTCTGTTACCTGTAGTGTAGGTGGCTGTAATTATGTCCAACAATATACATTAGCAACCATTAACTCACCTGCTATTAGTGCTTCTAGTACTAACCTACAATGTGGACAGACAAGTTTACTAAGTGCAACCAACATTTCAGCCAATAATCAAGTGCAGTGGCGAAAAGATGGAATTAATATTCAAGGAGCAACAGGAAATAGCTACACTGCCAGTACTGCTGGAAAATATGATTTCACAAGTTATTTAATACAAACAACTCCTCAAGTTTCTACTAACAATTCCATTTACACCACTTCATTTCTCAATGATAATATTGGACTTGTAGGTAGTATATTTGGTGTATTTAAAACAACGAATGGCGGTACTACTTGGACTCAAGTATATAACAACACCGGAACAATAACCAGTATTCAATTTGTTACATCTTCTATCGTATGGGCAGTAGGAAACAATGGGAATCAGTTCTGTATCAAGTCTATCGATGGAGGCAATACATGGACTCCTGTTGCCGTAAATGCTGTTGGTTCTTTCAAGAAGATTTCTTTTAAAGATGCGACCAATGGTATAATTGTAGGAGACTTTGGACTAATTTATACGACATCCGATGGTGGAGCTTCTTGGTCTCTTAATAATCAGTTTGCTGGCTCAAATTATGCTACCATTCTGAGTGCTGCTTTTGTTCCTAATAGTTCCACCATTGGTATTGTTGGAGCAGTTTATTCATCCTCATTTGCAGCAATATCAACAGATAATGGAATAAGTTACCAAAGGAAAGCACTAAATTCATTTAGTGCAACCTCATTAAGTGATATTGCTTTCACGACAAATCAAACAGGTTTTATTTCAGGAAATAATGGCACCCTATTAAAAACAAGCGATGGTGGCACATCTTGGCAGCCTGCTAGTACACCTTTATCAGGAACGAATGCAGAATTTAGAGATATTGAATTTGTAAATGCACAAGTAGGCTATGTAACAGGCTTTAAATATGCCACTCCAACGATTGAAGGTTTCTTATTAAAAACTACAGACGGTGGAAACACATGGCAGTACATGACTTTACCAAGCTATGCTTATTATACATTATCATTTTCTTCTGAAAATACAGGATGGCTAACTTACGAAAATTACTTAATTAAATATAGCACTCCACAATGTCCAACGATTCCGATTACAATTACAAACAGCTGTTGTTCAATATTTGAGTCGGTAAAATCTGGAAATTGGAGCGATACTAGCACCTGGTCTTGCGGAAGAGTTCCTACTTTCACGGATGATGTAATTATCAAACATAGCATTACAACTTCTACAGGAAATATTTTTGCAAAATCTATTACTTATATGAATAATGGAGTTTTAGATTTACAGAATAATACCTTACTAAAGGTTGGAAATTAGTCGTAGGGGTTGACCTGTTGGGGTTGACCTGCGTGTCAACCCCTACGACACATGAATATTGGGGTTGACACATGAATATTGGGGTTGACACATGAATATTGGGGGTTGACACATGAATATTGGGGGTTGACACGTGAATATTGGGGTTGACACATGAATATTGGGGGTTGACACGTGAATATTGGGGGTTGACACGTGAATATTGGGGGTTGACACATGAATATTGGGGTTGACACATGAATATTGGGGGTTGACACGTGAATATTGGGGGT
>JBMLRK010000473.1:0-1277 GCA_049241065.1 Spirosomataceae bacterium | reverse complement strand
CATGGCTTAACTTTACCTTTATAACACTTTTAAAATTGCATTATAAACGCAAAAACATAACCAACCCCGATTCAAATCGGGGCAAGTTTTCTCACTCTCGCAGTCGTTCTACACAAAAATCCCAAATGGCTTGTCTTGAATAAGTTGACCGAAAACCGAAGTATCCTTCTTTGGATAAATTCGTGTCTGTTTGAGTAAATAAACATTGTCCATCTACCCAAAAACTGGTCGTATGGTCTTTCACGACAATTTCAATCTGATATTCTTTATTGGCGACTAAAAGTGTGGCTGGCTCGTTTTTTTCTGCCAATAAGGTTCGTTCTCCATTGCCTTGATACTTTCTAAAGCGGGTCGTGCTGTTGTAGTTTCCGCCCATGCCTACGTAGTATAGGCGTAAGGAATCGTATTCTTCAAACTTACCTTTTCGGGTAAATAAATTAGCATTGTGGGGGTCCTCTGCGAGCCAAAACTGGTTTAAGTCTGAAAGTCGGTCGTTCTCCCCTCCTTCCATGATAACTTTCCGTTTGTACGAAATTTTGTAATTGCCTTTTAGCTTTTGTTTTAACCAAACGGTTACGCCGCCTTTGGTATCCAAGACTAACTTGCCATTTTCGACACTCACGAGGGCTTTGCCTTTTTGCTCTAGCTCGACAGCCCATTTTTGGGGGTTCAACGGTTTGGCAAAAGTTTCATTCACCATACATTTTTTTGACTGAGCAATAGACTTGCCAAGGCCAAGACAGAAGACTAAAAGAAAAATAGTGTATTTCATAACTAGTAAAAATAAGATTTTAGCGAACTCATACCTACGGCATGATGAACTAGGATGGTTCAGGAGTTGAATGGCTGTAATTTAGTATTATTCATACAAAACATAGTAAAAAAGCAAAGAAAAAGGCTGTTTTATGTCGTCAGTACTATCAAATCCTTGTAAAATGAAACTCATTCTTCTAAGATTATATACCATTGCTTCTCTATTTGTCCTAGTCTGTATGCTAGGTCAAGAGGTTTTTGCACAAAGACAACAAGAAAAACTCAATCGAGGTTTAGTGGCAGTTCGTCAAAGTGAAAAGGCTGTTTTCTTGAGTTGGCGGTTACTTAAAGAAGACGGAGAAAAGGCTTCTTTTGAGGTTTATCGCCAAAACAAGACAGGTAAATCAACACTCCTTACGCCCAAAGCCCTTCGTCAAGTAACTTTTTGGGTGGACAGCACCGCCAGTTTAAGTGAAGAAAATCGTTATGTTATTCGCTTACTCAACGGTAAAAACAGTAGCGAT
>JBMLRK010000472.1:0-2507 GCA_049241065.1 Spirosomataceae bacterium | reverse complement strand
GCTTTTGCATCCCAAGATTCTTTGGGTTTTAGTCCAAGCCATTCTTTCATGTCTTTGTGTTCTGGGTGTTTTGGATTGTCTAATACTTCTTTCAGATTGGCATATCCCCAAGGTCCACCACAATCTTCTGGAGGACAAGCACCTTTTCCATTCAAGAGTATTACTTTATCGCTTTCCTCTTCTGAAATTTCCTCTACTATAATTTCATGTACCCAGCTATCACCGAAATCATAGATGTAGGTGTATTCTTGACCTTCTTCGGTGAAAATTTCTCCTAATGTGATGGCATGAGGCTCAAAATCACCTTCTTCTACTTCTTCATCAGGAATCCAAATTTGAGGTTTACTTCCGAATCCTTCGGGACTAAATGCGTACAGGTGTGCATCGTCCCATCCAAAAGAAATTTGAATTATATCGTGTAAGTCCTCAAACGTCATGGAGGCAGGTACTGCTACTTTACGCCAAACCGCAGGTTTTGACACGTCTTTTAGTTGAATTGTTAATTGAATCGTCACAGGTTGTTCTTGTTAGAAGTATAAATACGGAGCGATAAAAATAATACGTCAAGCAAAAATGACAAAATATTAGGCTCTAAATTTTACAGTCTTCTACATAAAATGACGATTAGGCATCCGTTTCGTCCAAAATTCAAGATAGAATCTAAATACTATTTTTTATTAAAAGCCTATAATTAAGTACAATATTATCATTACTTGTTTTAAATCTTCTATTAGCGTTAATAGCGTGTCTATCAAATCGTTTAAAAGGGCATAAATGGCTTTTAAAATGCCTTGAAACTAAATTTAAAAGATTCTATACAACTCTGTCTGTAAATTTTCTAAAAATCAATTCATAAGCTGTCTAAAAAATAGAAATTTAAGGAAAGGCAAAATGGTATAATACATTGAGAAAATGGTACAAAAAAAAACTTTTGCATACATGTACCTTTGTTGCTCAATGATAAGATTTTATACTATTAAAATTTAGATATAAGAAAATGATGTTTCATGCCCTTAAAAAATCACTGGTACTATTTTGCTGGATGGCTACGTCGCTTTCGATGGTTGCCCAGACGACAGGACTTACCAATACGAGTAAGACTGGCTATGCCAAATTGAAAAGCGTCAATATGGGGGAAGTTACGTGGACATCTGGTTTTTGGGCAAATCGCTTTGAGGTGTGTAAAAATACGATGGTACCTACGCTTTGGAATCGTTATACCGATACAGTTACCTGTAATGCCTTTCATAATTTTGAAGTGGCGGCTGGTTTAGCAAAAGGACGTTTTAGAGGGCCTTCTTTTCATGATGGAGATTTTTACAAAACGCTTGAGTCGCTTGCAAGTATGTATGCAACTACGAAAGACAAGCATTTGGATAGCTTAATGGATAATGCCATTGACGTAATCGGGAAAGCTCAAAAGGAAGACGGCTATATTTATACGAAGTCCATTATCGAGCAAAAAGCGACGAACAAGCCTAAAATGTTTGACGATAAACTTAGTTTTGAAGCTTATAATTTTGGACATTTGATGACGGCTGCTTGTGTACATTACCGAGCAACGGGTAAAACTTCGTTGTTGACTATTGCTAAAAAAGCCACCGATTTTTTAATTGGTTTTTATAATACAGCTAGTCCAGAGCAAGCTCGTAATGCCATTTGCCCTTCGCATTACATGGGTATTATTGAGATGTACCGAACGACTAACGAGAAAAAATACCTTGATTTAGCTCAAAAATTAATCAATATCCGTGGAGAGTCAGAAGGAACAGACGACAATTCTGATCGTGTACCTTTCCGCCAAATGAGAAAAGTGATTGGTCATGCTGTACGTGCGAATTACTTGTTTGCAGGAGCTGCCGACATTTACAGTGAAACGGGCGATACGACGTTATTAACCCCTCTGAATGCGGTTTGGGATGATGTCATTCACCACAAAATGTACATTACAGGAGCGTGCGGAGCGTTGTACGACGGGGTTTCGCCAGACGGAACAGCCTACAAACCTGACACCGTTCAGAAAATCCATCAGGCTTATGGAAAAGCATATCAGTTGCCTAACCATTCGGCTCATAACGAAACCTGTGCCAACATTGGTAATTTATTATGGAACTGGCGAATGTTGCAGATTTCGGCGGATGCCAAATATGCCGATATTATGGAGTTAGCCTTGTATAACAGTATCTTGTCGGGTATTAATTTAGAAGGAAATAAGTTCTTTTATACCAATCCCCTAAGTGCTTCGGATGATTACCCATATACCATGCGTTGGAATGGTGGTCGTCAGCCTTACATCAGTAAATCAAACTGTTGTCCTCCCAATGTAGTGCGTACCATTGCCGAAACGAGCAATTATTTTTATAGCCAAGTGAAAAATGGCTTATACGTGCATTTATACGGAGGCAATAAATTGGCTACGAAGTTAGAAAATGGTTCAGATTTAGTCTTGGAACAAGTGACTAACTATCCTTGGGAAGGTACTATTAAGTTGAAAATTGCCAAAATTC
>JBMLRK010000471.1:0-4485 GCA_049241065.1 Spirosomataceae bacterium | reverse complement strand
AAAGCTAAGCCGCTTAATGCTTCTCCTGGGCGTTCAATCAAGGTATTTCCAATCAATATAATACAAAAGAGGACAAAGATAGCAGGAACGACGGGATAGCCGATTACACGATAAGGACGAGGAGCGTCGGGCATTTTTTTACGTAAAATAAACACCCCAAAAGTAGTAGCTCCGTAAAAAATAAAGGCCGCAAAAACCAACATATCGGTCAATTGATCAAACGTTCCTGACAAAATTAATAGCGATGTCCAGATAGCTTGAACAAAAAGTGAAGTAGATGGGGTGTTGTAAGTTGGATGAATATAATCTACTTTTTTGAAGAACATAGAATCGTTTGCCATTGCATAGAAAAGACGAGACGATAGTAAAATAGTTGTACTGGCACAATTGAAGGTAGCCACCAAAATCAAACCAGAGATTAAATACCCTCCCCAAGCTCCAAGAAAGTGATTCACTACAGCAACCGCAGCAATTCCATTTTTTGACTCATAAATTTGAATAAACTCATCAATCGGTAAAATATAGAGATAAACAAAATTCATGGACATATATAAAGCCATGATAATCAGCATACCGATAGTCAGAGCCAAAGGTAAATCTCGCTGAGGGTTCTTCATTTCGCCACCAATAAACCCAACTGTAGTCCAGCCTTCATAACCCCAAAACGCACTTAAACAAGCTAAAAACATCGCTTTTAAGAAGGCTGACCCTGTCATTTCGTCGGCATGATACCGAATACTTGGCGTGGTAATATGCTGAAAACTACCATCGCTTGATAATAAACCCAAAATGACAATTAGCAACATGACCGTAATCATCAAACTTGTTAAAACTCTACTGAGGTTTTCACCGAGTTTTAAGCCTTTGTAATTGAAATAGGTCAGAAATAACACTAAGGAAATAGCCACTAACTTCACACTGAAATTATCAAAGGGATGTAATCCGAAAAGTGAAACATCGACTAAGGATGCTAACGTGGTTGGAAAGGGAATGATACTATTTAACGACTGAGAAAAAACATAAGCGATGGAAGCAATGGAAGCCGTTCTGATAACTGCAAAGTTTGTCCAACCGAATAGAAAGGCAAAAAATCGGTTATAAATCTTTCGGAAATATACGAATTCTCCACCCGAATCGGCTAACATACTCGCCACCTCTGCATTCGAAAGTGTGCCTGCCAAAGTAATAATTCCTGCAACAAACCATGCAAGCAAGACTAAAGAAGGGGATTGAAGTACTGCCGACATGGGGGCAACTTTCTTGAACACACCCGTTCCGATAACGGTACTGATTACTAAAATTACCGCAGAAGTAAGACCGATTGAACGAACTAATTTACCTTGGTTTGGGGGAGTTGACTTCATATTTGGCGATTTTAGAAATTGTATGATACTACAAATTAGGCAATAAGGGCTGCAATAACAATAGATTCAATTGTTTTTAAGCAACATACTGATTGACTTAAAAAATAAAAGAAAAACAAGCTCGTTAGCGTAATAAGTTAGTTCTTGTTTAAAAATACCGAAAATTATGCTGTAATTTTGTAAGCAATACGATAAGTAGCCGATTTTGGCGATGTGGGGACTACACTCATTCGCTAGGTTAATCGAACAACATAACACAAAACAAAACCAAGGATACAATGCAAATCATTGACGGTAAAGCGGTAGCAGACGAAATCAAAAAAGAAATTGGGGCAGAAGTGGCAGCCATGAAAGCAGCAGGAGAAAAAACACCTCACTTAGTAGCCATCTTGGTAGGAAACAACGGAGCGTCAGAAACGTATGTAGCCAACAAAGTGAAGTCTTGTGAAGAACTTGGTTTCAACTCTACTTTGCTACGTTTTGATCCAAGCATTACCGAAGCAGAACTATTAGCGGAAGTTCAAAAAGTAAATGAAAACGCTGATATGGATGGGCTTATTGTACAATTGCCACTTCCAGACCATATCAATCCAGACCGTGTAATGGAAACGATTGCTCCAAGTAAAGATGTTGATGGCTTCCATCCAATCAACATTGGACGTATGGCAAAAGGACTTCCAGCTTATATTTCAGCAACACCACAAGGCGTTTTGGATTTATTAGAACGTTATCAGATTGAAACATCAGGTAAACATTGTGTCGTGGTAGGCCGTAGCCAAATTGTTGGTTTACCGATGTCTATCTTAATGCAACGTAACCACAAGGTAGGAAACTGTACCGTAACGTTAACGCACTCTAAAACGAAGAACCTTGCAGAGGTTTGTGCTTCGGCAGATATTTTAATTGCAGCACTAGGTCGTCCAGAATTCATTACTGCCGAATACGTAAAAGACGGAGCCGTAGTAATTGACGTTGGTTTAACCCGTGTAGAAGATTCAAGCAAAAAATCAGGTTTTGCCCTTAAAGGTGATGTAAAATTTGATGAGGTAGCACCCAAATGTTCATTTATCACACCTGTTCCGAAAGGAGTTGGTCCAATGACCATTGTTTCCTTAATGAAAAACACATTGCTTTCAGCCAAAGGTGTAATATACCAACGCTAGGTACAATCGTTTATCTAGTTTTTTTCTACCTTAATACAAAACAGTCTTACCATCTCGTGAGGCTGTTTTGTACTTTCTACCGTATAGACTCATGCCTAGAATCTCAATACTTCTTTATTTTTTGTTTATCTCTATTGCTGGACTTGGACAAATCAACATTACCTATCCAACCAGTAGAGCTGTATTTCAGCGTAACAATAGTAATCAGTGTAGCATCTATATCGCTGGTAACTTCACCCAAAAGGCTACTAAAATTGAAGCGAAAGCAATCGCTAGAACGATGTCACCAACACAAGGGACATCTACCTCATGGCAGACCTTAGTTACAAATCCTCAAAACGGTTTTTATTCAGGAACCATAACACTACAAGGAGGTTGGTATGATATTTATGTCAGAGCCTGGCAAAATAATACACTCCTTGGTACGGACTCGCTACAAAGAGTTGGAGTTGGTGAGATCTTTGTCATTGCAGGGCAATCAAATGCTACGGGAGCAGAAGAATTAAGACAAGTAGGAAATTATGGAACAAGTGCCTCTGATGACCGAGTGAGTTTCGTGAACTACAGTACTAATTGGAGTCAAGATTATTCAAAAGTTGTATTACCCTTAGCTGTATTTCAACACGCAGACTCCACTTCACGCATAGCTCCAATGGGGGTTTCAGGTTGGTGTTGGGGTGCGCTAGGCGATTTACTAGCGAGACGGCTAAACGTACCGATTGCCTTCTTTAATGCTGCATGGCCAAGTTGCCAAGTGGGTATCTGGTCATCTACAGCGAATGACTCCACACTATCTGCACCATTTATATATCCCTTACCCAAAGGAATTCCTTATGGACATTTGCGTACTGCACTCAATTTTTACATTGCTCAATTTGGCATACGAGCCGTATTATGGCATCAGGGTGAAACAGATAATGCTTTTAGTACAACTAGAGTCGATTATGCAACCCAGTTAAAAAATGTAATCGAAAAAAGTAGAATACATAGCAATAAACCAAATTTAACATGGGTGGTATCAAGAGTAAGCTATTTTAAAGGCTTGGGATTAACGACTGCTCGCACATGGCAACCTATAATTGATGCCCAAAATGACGTAATTGGCTTAAATGGTATCTCTCAAACGGGCTACACTACCAAAGTAGTAGCTGGCCCTGAAACGGATAATTATACTGGCTCTCGATACCGAGATAGTGATGATGTACACTTTAAAGGATTAGGACATAGTACAGTGGCAGGACTCTGGAGCAATGCGCTAACAGATAGCTTTTTTCAAACAACCACCCCCTATTTACCACTTAGCCTTCCAACCGTGTATAATACCTGCGTTAGCTCAAACAAGTTAAATATCCAATTAAATGCAAGCTTTAGTAATGTTCAGTGGACTAGAAATATAACTGCTACTGATACGGTAGCTTCGCTATCTAACATCAGTGCAACATCGGGTTCTTACATAGCCCGTGTAAAAGATATTCGTGGAAATATCTTGTTAACTCCCAAAGTTAATATCCCAAGCAATTTTAGCGGTCTAATTCCTATCCAAAGTCTGGTTACAGGAAATTGGAATAATGCGAATACTTGGTCATGTGGACGTATTCCAACAATCCTAGATGACGTTACGATTCAAGCTGGTCATTTAATCACTTTGCCAACAGCTAGTACCGGAAATTTTAGGGACTTAACAATAAATGGTCAAGTAATTTTTACAGCAACGAGTTTCTTAAAGAACAATTAAATTTGTTATCAGGAGGTACGCCAAACCAATGGGTTAATCATCATCTCTTACAAAAAAAACGTAGATTTCCTTACCATAAAACAAATATTAGCACCAATAAATCTTACCATTTGACAAGATTTTTCAATTAAAAAAAATCTCAAAATTAAGTAATTAATCACCTAATTCATCAGTAATACACTTATAAAACAACGCTTATATAAATCAGTCATTTGCTAAAAAT
>JBMLRK010000470.1:2741-9633 GCA_049241065.1 Spirosomataceae bacterium | reverse complement strand
CTAATTATGATTATAGTCAACGCAATCCAGATATACATAATCTTGCGACTACTGCGACTATCGAACTTGATATTGAACATGATGAGCAACAATTCTTAGTGCTTCAAAATATAGATACGAGTATCTCCCTAGTACATCCTTCAGAGCCTAGGTTTCAATACTTAATGAATCAAGAGTCCTTTCTTATTTTACATTATACTGCTCAAAAAACAAATGCAGATAGCTTTAAGGAGGCAGCCTCTATTGCTTTTCGTATTCCGATGACAACGGAATTTAATTTGATTTCCGATTGGTTTATTGAACATGAAAATGTTGAGAATCATAAACGCTTACGTATTGATACGAACTACCGAAGTCCTGAATTGGAGATAGTCAGAAAAGTCATGTTAGAAGGGCTTTCTTTACTAAATGGAAATGCAGATAGTTTCTCAGAACTTCAAACAGAAGTGGATGATACAGTAAAAGATGGTCAAGTGATTTCTTGGCTTAGTATCAAAAAAAATGGGGTTCGTTTGAAGGTTAATCAGCTTTCAGATGGAGAAAAACGGGTAATTATTTTATTAATAGATATTGCTCGTCGTCTCATTACGGTTGCTAAGAAAAACGATAAAACAGACTTTTTGAACGGACATGGAATTGTATTGATTGATGAAATTGAGCAACATCTGCACCCTAAATGGCAACGGATGTTATTGCCTACTCTCAATACGATTTTTCCGAATATTCAGTTTATTGTCACAACTCATTCGCCACAAGTAATTAGTTATGTAAAAAATGGCGGTGTATTTACTTTAGCAAATGGACAAGCCTATCCGCAAAATACCTATGGGCGAGATAACGAATGGCTTTTAGAAGAAGTCATGCAAGATGTAAATCGCCCCAAAGAAGTAGAGGCAAAGTTGAATACATACTTTCAATATATTCGAGAAGGTGAGTTAGCGATGGCTCAATCATTACGTCAAGAACTTGAAACACTGATTGGAGAGGACGAACCCGAATTTATTAAGGCGGATATATTAATTCGTAGGAAACAGAAAAGTGCTACACAACATGAAGCAAATTAACAAACAACCAGAACCGAGTGAGTTTCGTAATTGGAAAGAAGTAAATCAATTTAAAATTAATCTATACACCGAAGATACTTTTAAATCAGGAGATGAACTTTGGAGCTTGTTGAATAGTAATTTGGGAAAAGAAGCCTTTGAACACGATTATTCAAAAGCTCAATTAAGAACAGCTTTAGTAAAAGAACAGTTCTTTCTTTGCTGTTATTGCCAAGATACTATCAAAGGAGAAGCACTTGATACGAAAGTTGAACATTTTTTACCTAAAGAAAGCCATAAAAGTAACACCTTCGACTATCAAAATCTTTTTGCCGCTTGTAATGGAGGAGAGCGAGACCCACTTAAATATCGTCCTGTACATTGTGATAGTTTTAAGGGAGCAAAAGTCCCTGATGAAAAGCTAATATGTAACCCTCTTGAAATGGATGTCCACAAGCATTTTTCCTATACTGAGAATGGGGCAATAGAGGGTAGGACAGAAAAAGGATGGGCAACGATTAAATTCTTGGAACTAGATTGTACTCGTTTAAGATTAAGAAGAAAAAAGGCAATTGAGCAATTTATTTATGAAGAAGAACGAGACATACAGGAGTTAATTGATGAAGCAATAGAAGTGTCGGAAAATGGAGAGCATACCGCTTTTTGTATGGCTATTGTGGAGGTTTTGGAACATTATCGTTAGTCTTTCATTATGTGGTAAACTACAAAAATATGGATACAAAATACATAGATGAGCAAAGCCTAAAAGTCTATCGAGATTTAAAAGGGGTAATTGACACAGCGTTTGATGAGGGAAAAATGGAAGGGAAAATGGAAGGGAAAATAGAAGGGAAGATAGAAGTTGCAAGAAAAATGAAATTGAAAGGCTTATCAGCAACAGACATCGCTGAGTTAACGGGACTTTCTGAAAGTGAAATAAATAACTTGTGATTACTATAAATAGCACAGGAAAAAGGTCGTCGGAGAAATAGTTTCGACGACCTTTTTTATGTTGAGTGAGGATGCTTTTTACGATAATTACCCCTAAGAATAATTATAAAATAGTTGCGATAACGTCCCCTTTTCTATACCTTTGATTTCTCTTCAACTATGATAAGCAGACGTTTATATAGGTTCTTAAACGTTAAAACTTGTAATAAGTACCTAATAACAACATGAAAAAAACGCTCATAATGCTGTTGTACACATTATTGTGTAGTAGCACAGTATCTTTTACTCAAATCTTTAGCCCGTCTCATAATACATTAGACTTACAAGGCTTTTCTAGATTAATTGTTCATCCTAGTCATTATACGGCTCTGATTTTTATTCAGGAAGAAGAGCAAAAGGTAGGTTATACTACCGTTGGGAAATTACCCTTGGATTCGGTGAAAGCAAGTTTATTTACCAATCTGAAGAAGTTTGGAATTAGTCCGAAGGAGGTAAATGTACTAATGAAATCTAGTAAAGATCTTAGTCAATTTCCTAATTTTTTACTGAATACGTTGTATGAGATAAAAATGGCTAACAAAGAGATTGCTTCTAGATTAGTTAGTGAAATGCGGTTTGCGGGACTCAGAGGTGTCGTAATTAAAAGAAATTACACAAAAGCTCAGAAAGATGCTCTTTCTGATAGTTTACACCACGAAGCATTGAATGATGCCAAACGAATTGCTTACGAATTTGCTTTGAAGGCTAACAAAAAAGTGGGTGAGATAAAAACAATTGATGTCAAAGTGAACACGGCTCAGAAGTTGGGGGCTGATGCCGAATTTAGTTCAGAAGCATATCCTTTGTATAATTTTATGAAATTTGAAATGGACTATCAAGATAAATTTGCTCAATGCCAAGTAAGAGTAATTTTTGAAATGAAATAAAAGAATTCAACGTATATAAAAGGCTGTTTATCCTAGTAGAAGAGAAACGCAAAAGAGCAGGCATTCACCTGCTCTTTTGCGTTTCTACACTGTTAAAGCTATAATTGATACACTACGGCTTCGTAAGGGCGTAGGGTAATGCTTGCTTTTCCTCCTTTACGAGTAGGTACAGTTTTGTAATTGCTCAATAATACGTTGGCTTTAGCTGTACTGATACCAAGAGTCGTTGTTGCATCTTTTGCCGTGAAGTTTAAGACAATAAGCATTTTTTTGCCGTTTGCTTCACGGGTATAGGCATATACATTTGGGTTGTTTTTGTCTAACAGCGTATAATTCCCATAAACCAATAAATCGTTTTGCTTGCGTAAACGAACCACTTTGCGGAAGTAATTTAACGGAGAAAAAGGGTCTTTTTCTTGAGCTTCGGCATTAAGTGTGGCATAATTTGGGTTTACGTTAATCCATGGCGTACCTGTCGAGAACCCTGCATTGTTGCTATTGTTCCATTGGAAAGGCGTGCGTCCGTTGTCACGACAAGAGAATTTTAGCGACTCCAAAAAGGCAGGAATATCTGCTCCAATGCTTTTCTGATACTGATATTCGTTGAACGTTGGTACATCACGATAGTCTTCAATTTTATCGAAACGAATGTTGGTCATAGCCAATTCGTCACCATAGTAATAATAAGGCGTTCCACGCATGGTCATCAAAAAGGTCGTCAGCATTTTAGACGAAAGGTCTCTGAAAGCAGGGCTGTCATTACCAAAACGGCTTACCAAACGGGCTTGGTCGTGGTTTGCCAAGAATATCGACAACCAACCTTTTTTGGCAAAAGCACTATCCCAACGGCTAAAAATCTCCTTGAATTTCAATAGGCTGTATCCTTGCGGTTTAGCCATATCTACGGCATCGAAAGCATAAGCCATGTTCAATTCTTTGCGGTCGGCATCTACTAAATTGTGTGCATCTTCAAAGGTATTTCCCGCACCTTCTGCTACGCTCATTACGTCGTATTTACTGAAAACTTGCTCGTTCATTTCTTTTAAATACTCGTGCAAATGAGGACCAATTCCATAATAAAGAATAAAGTTTTTCTCATATCCTTCTGGAAAAGTAGGGAACGTTATATCTTTTGAGGCAAATTGGAAAGCATCTAAACGGAAACCGTCAATACCTTTGTCCGCCCAAAATTTCATAATGGCATAAATCTCTTTGCGGAGTTCTGGATTTTCCCAATTTAAGTCGGGCTGTTTACGAGAAAAATAGTGTAAGTAATAAGCATTTGTTAAGGAATCGTATTTCCACGCATCGTGATTTACATCAAAAAGGCTGTAACGAGGTGTTGGTTTTCCTTTTTCCGCTGGCCACCAATGATAGTAATTTCGGTATGGGCTTGTACGAGAACTGCGGCTTTGTTTAAACCATTCGTGTTCGTCGCTGCTGTGGTTTACTACTAAATCCATCACTACTTTAATTCCTCTTTCGTGCATTCCTTTCAAGAGGGCATCAAAGTCTTTCATCGTACCGAAATCCTTCATGATGCCACGGTAATCGCTTATGTCATAACCGTTATCGTCGTTGGGAGAGCTGTAAATAGGATTAAGCCAAACCGTGTTGATTCCTAGGCTTTTGATATAGTCTAACTTCGAGATAATACCTTTTAAATCACCAATTCCGTCGCCATTACTGTCTTTAAAACTGCGGGGATAAATTTGATAGACGATGGCTTCTTTCCACCATTTTTTGTCTTGATTTTTGCCTGTGACCACTACCTGTCCAAGACTTCGTTCGCTACCGATGAGCAAGGCCAGAAGTAGCCCTAATGAATAAATTACTTGTTTCATAAAAATGGTTGTTTTGTATAAAATACAGAATATCCTGTACTTTATCTGTTAATGGTGCTGTGAAATTACTGAAAAGCAGGAAAATATACGAATGCTTTTCTATTTAATTCTTCATCCTTGATTGATGACGTATCTTTGTATAAAGTAGCCCTGATGACGAATGGGCGTAATTTAACCCAAGAAAATGATTTTTATTTTATACCTGATATTCGGGGCTTATTGCTTATTTAATGTCGGATTACTTTATACGTGGTTTCGGATGCACCAACAGGAGAAACTTTTTACGAAAGCGGACAGTGATACGGCTTTTGTTTCGGTGATTATTCCAGCCCGAAATGAAGAAGTGAACATACTTGCGTTGTTACAAGACTTGAATAAACAGGTATATCCATTCTCGTATTTTGAGGTCTTTGTGGCGAATGATAATTCAACGGATGAAACGGCTAGTTTAGTGGAGGCGTTTAAAAAAGAGGCTAACTATACCTTACATTTAGTCAATTTACCAAATGACCGTGTTTCGTCTCCCAAGAAAAGGGCGATTTTAACCTGTATCAATCAAGCCCAAGGAAGTATTATCATGACAACCGATGGCGATTGTCGAGTGTTGCCTACATGGATTGAGGCAGTTGCCAACCGATTTGCTTCGACTAATAGTCAGTTAGTGAGTTCGTCTGTGACCTTTATTAATGAACAGACTTTTTGGAGTAAAATCCAAATCATTGAGTTTGCCAGTCTGATAGGGGCAGGGGCTTGTTCGATGTTTGCGGGTCGCCCCAATATGTGTAACGGGGCAAATTTAGCGTATAAAAAGCAGGCTTTTTTTGAGGTTGGAGGTTTTGTTGGAAACGAACAGCTAGCTTCTGGAGACGATGAATTTTTGATGCACAAAATAGCCAAGGCTTTTCCGAATCAGCTTTCGTTTTTAGCTAGTAAAGATGCGATCGTTCGTACCACAGCCCAACCAACTTTACGGCATTTTTATAACCAACGAAAACGCTGGGCGAGCAAATGGAAACAATACGATGATTGGAAAATTATTGCACTAGCTATCTTTATTTTTAGTGTTAATTTTGGCTTTGTGTGTACCTTGGTAGGGGGGCTTTTGGGTTGGATTTCAGGAATCAATTTTATGCTTTTAGTACTGTTAAAATGCCTAGCTGAATGGGTATTTTTAAGTAAAGTCATTCGTTTTTTAGGGCATCAGTTTTTACGAAAATATATTGCCTTTGTCCAGCTCATTTATCCGTTCTACGTATCTTTCTTTGGACTTATCGCTCAAGGAAAAGGCTACCAATGGAAAGGGCGGAGGTTGGAGTAAAAACCCCCTAGCCCCCAGAGGGGGAATTTACACTCGCCAAATAAAGCGTCGATTTATTTCCCCCTCTGGGGGTTAGGGGGCTGGGCTTTTAACCATTCACAACATGTTTCTTCATAAATCAAACTTTTTAATGCGGGCTGTTTATCCTGACTTTCAGTGGAAAGTCAAGACGAATGAAAAGGTAATTTACCTGACGTTCGACGATGGCCCGATTCCTGATATTACGGATGCGGTGCTTGAATGTTTGGCAGCATATAACGCCAAAGCTACCTTTTTTTGTATTGGTGATAATATCCAAAAACATCCTGATGTATTTAACCGAGTTATTGCTCAAGGGCATTCGATTGGTAATCACACTTTTAACCATTTGAGAGGATGGGCGACGGAAGAAGAGGTCTATCTCACTAATTTTCAGCAATGTGAGGAGGTTATTCGTAATAAAGTTGAGCTAAGAGTAGGAGAGATGCCTCTGTTTAGACCACCGCATGGTCGTATCAAAAAAGGACAAGCGAAAGTCATTTTACAAACCCATGAAATCGTGATGTGGGATGTGCTTACGGGAGACTTTTCAGCAGATTTGTCACCAGAACGGGTGTTACAAAAGACCTTGAAATATACAGAGTCGGGTTCTATTGTCGTTTTTCACGATAGCTTAAAGGCAGAAAAAAAAATGCTGTACGCATTACCAAGAATGTTACAGCATTTTTCTGAATTGGGGTATGTATTCAGCCCACTAACAAGCCCTCTAGCCCCCAGAGGGGGAACTTACACACGCCAAATAAAGCGTCGATTAAGTTCCCCCTTCGGGGG
>JBMLRK010000470.1:0-2641 GCA_049241065.1 Spirosomataceae bacterium | reverse complement strand
TTCCCCCTTCGGGGGTTAGGGGGCTATTACTTCGCCTTCAAATACACAAAAGGAATAATACACTCTTCCAACGAAATACCTCCGTGTTGGAAGGTGTTTCGGTAATGACTCACATAGTGATTATAATTGTTTGGATAAGCAAAGAAATAATCCTGCTTTGTAAACACGTAGCTTGTCGAAACGTTTACTTTTGGCAAAAAGAAACGCTCAGGTTTTTTACAAACCAATACATGATCGTCGTTTTCCCAGTTAAGATTTCTGCCTTGTTTGTAACGTAAATTGGTATTTACCGAACGGTCACCAACAATCTTCACAGGGTTTTGTACTCGAATCATTCCGTGGTCAGTGGTAATGACTAATCGTCCTTTCTTTTCAGATATTTTTTTCAATAAATCAAATAACGGAGAATGACTAAACCAACTGGCGGTTAAGCTTCTATACCCTGATTCGTCTGGAGCAAGTTCTTTAATCATTGCCATATCCGTACGGGCGTGCGAAAGCATATCTACAAAATTATAGACAATCACATTCAATTGATTTTGCATCAATTTTGAGAAATTGTCTACTAACGATTTTCCCTGATTGTTATGAATAATTTTGTTGTACGATGTTTTAAAGGTCAAACGACTACGACGGACTTGTTCTTGTAAAAAGAACTCTTCATATTGGTTAAAACCTTCTTCATCTTCACTATCGCCAATATCAGCTACCCAGTTTTTAGGGTATTGTTTTTCAATTTCAGAAGGCATCATCCCCGCAAAAATCGAATTACGGGCATAAGCTGTTGTCGTAGGTAAAATAGAATAATAAGTCGATTCTTCTTCTACCGAAAAATAATCTTGAATTAAACCTTCCAAAATTTTCCATTGGTCAAAACGAAGGTTATCAATCAACACGAAAAATAAAGGAGAACTTTCGTTCACTAAAGGGAATACCTTTTTACGCATTAAATTATGCGACATTACAGGCTTATCCATTTTAGGGTCGTTCAACCAATCTTCGTAATTTTCCTCGATGAAACGGCAAAAATTGGTATTCGCTTCTGACTTTTGCATGGTCAAAATCTCAGCCATCGACTTGTTTTGAGTACGGTCAATTTCCAACTCCCAGAAAATCAATTTCTTGTTAATCTCCGCCCATTCAGCATAGTCAATACGGTCTTGATACTGCATGGCCAACTGACGGAATTCTTGTTGATACGAGATATTCGTTTTTTCTTCTTCGAGACGTTTTTTATCTAAAATCTTTTTTACAGAAAGTAGTATCTGGTTAGGATTCAGAGGTTTAATTAGATAGTCTGCAATTTTAGAACCAATTGCTTCTTCCATAATATGCTCCTCTTCCGACTTCGTAATCATAATTACAGGCAAATTTGGACGCATTTGCTTGATATGAGGCAGTACTTCAAGACCCGTCATTCCTGGCATATTTTCATCCAAAAACACAACGTCAAACTTGTTGCTTTTCTCTAGTTCATCCAAGGCATCCGTTCCCGAGTTAACAGGTGTAACGTCGTATCCCTTTGCTTGTAAAAATAAAATATAAGGCTTCAATAAATCAATTTCATCGTCAGCCCATAATATAGAGTATTGCATATTGTGCGTTTGTTAGCATTCAGGGTTATACGACATCTGGTATTTCACCAATTCGAAACCCGATTATTCATTTGAGTTTTATAACGGAAGCTACTTGCATTTGTTGTTAATAGCTACTGATTTAAGAGTTTTTAACAATAAACTAAAGTACTTTTTTGAAAATAGGCTTTTCGTCACTAATTTTTAAATACATTCCTCTTACGGTAGCTCCTGCACCGAAGCCACATTCGGTTCCATTATCATAAAAATCAACGGTAGCACCCTGTTCGGTAAAATTGATTTTTAGCTTGCATTTATCATAACCATATTGAACATAATAGGCTCGATTCCCCGTAAGTTGGATTGTTTTCTTCTTGATAATAGCATCGCTATGAAGTGGTGAACCCGATAGACCATGAATAGCAATGGTCACTTTGTTTTTCCCAACTTGTTCTACTTGCATACTTGCTCTTCCTAAGTCGCTCGAAAGTTGAAAGACATACGTACCCGTATAACTAGCAATGGGCTTTCGGTTGTAAACATTATGGGTTATTTTAGAAAGCGTTAGGCTTCTTTCTTCTTGAAAATCAGACCATTTAGATAAAGAAACTCCTCTCAGTTTTCCATCATCTTTAACACGGGCGGTATAAGTAGCGAGTACATCCCCATTCGATTTGAATTCATAGAAAAAGACACCTGTTAAATCAGCGAACCCAATCACTTTATTGGTTACTCCAGTATCCTTGTGTTTGAGTGTTCCAAAAACAGCATCGCCATCAAAGGTTAAGATAACTCGAATGGCTGCTGCTCCACTTATTAAGCCGTCGTATGCTTTACGATTTAAATTTTGAGCAAAAGATGCTACCTGAAACATCAGGCAGAAGACAAAGTTGAGTAAAAGTGTTTTTTTAATCATAAATTTATGAGGTAAGTTAAGTAGTTATGCAAAATGTTGAATTTTAAATTACTAGTGTACGAAGGATTGAAAGATAGCATTCTCTGACCAAATTTATAAAATCCTTTTTGACGATGGGCTAACACCCATCGCTAAGATATGTCGCCCTTTC
>JBMLRK010000469.1:0-1636 GCA_049241065.1 Spirosomataceae bacterium | reverse complement strand
CCCTCCTCACAAACAATACCAATCCACCGACTCCTCAGGTTTTATTTTTACAACATTCGATAATACTAATAAGACCAATGTTCTGGAAGCCAGCCATTTGGGGATAGAGGCTAGTGTGGCGAACTCGTCGATGGTAATGCGTTTTTTCTCGGCTAAATATTGCATCAACACTCGTTCTTTGTCGCCATAAGTAAAGGAAACTCCCTCCTGATTTTCACGACGAAGAATTTGTTTTAACTCTCTACTTGCTTGTACCGAACGGTCTTCTACCCTAAAGTATGCTTTGGGGTCTTCGTTGGGTAATTTGACAAAATGGGGTTTTTCGATACTTTTAGCAATGCTAAAAACCAACACATCTCGGGTGTCGGTAATAGAAAGCCGTTCTAATTGGTATGAAATAGGTGGGTCGCAATATTTTTCAATGGCACGAACCAGCATATATTCTTCTTCATCGACAAATTTTAAACCTGGGATACTCTTGTCGTCGCCCACGCCCAGTAATAAAATACCGCCATCTGTATTGGCAAATGCGACGATTTCTCGGACTATTTTTTCGGGATGATTGGCTTTTAGCTTGAACTCAAGATGCAGCCCCTCTCCTTTCTTTACCAAATTTCGCAAGCCTTTCAAATCCATTTCGGATGTGCGAGAATGGCTTTCTGTTTTTTCAAAGACTCCTCTTCCTTGATATGACTCAACACCGTAGTTCATGACGCTGTATGTTTTGAGTTAATACTCCCTTCCTAAATATAACGTAATTTTAGGGCAAAATGATTGAAAAATCAAAAATAATTCCCTTACAAATCGACCAATTCAATAGACTTTACCTAACTTTGTGTATTCATTATTAACACATTACCAATTCCTTTTTTATTCTTTCGGAATTTTTATTTTTTATAATTCGTTGTGGATAAAAGATTTGGTTGTACGAATAACGTAAACGGCCGACGTTTACATTGCTTATGTCAGATTTATCTTCATTAAAACAAGCCTTAGAAGGGCTTACCCTTGCCGATTCGCTTCGTTATGTTGCTGACAACTACGGCAATGTCGTTTTTTCATCCTCTTTCGGTCAAGAAGATCAAGTAATTACCGATGCTATCTTCAAAAATGAGCTAGCTATTCGTGTATTTACCTTGGATACGGGCAGATTGTTTCAAGAAACTTACGACTTGATGGACACCACAAAGGCGAAGTATAAGAAAGAATTTGAAACCTATTTTCCTGAGACTGCTAAAGTAGAAGCATTAGTGAAAGAAAAAGGGTTCAACAGCTTTTATTATTCAGTTGAAAATAGAAAAGAATGCTGTGGAATTCGCAAGATTCAACCTTTGAAACGTGCTTTAGCTGGGGCAGAAATCTGGATTACAGGTTTACGTTCTGAACAGTCTGATAACCGTGCAGATATGGAAATTGTTGAATGGGACGAAGCAAACAAGGTGATTAAATTCAACCCCTTGATTCACTGGACTTACGAAGAAATCTTAGCATATATCAAAGAAAACAAAGTGCCAGACAATCCATTGCACCGCAAAGGATTTATCTCAATCGGTTGTTTGCCATGTACTCGTGCTATCCAAGAAGGAGAACACCCTCGTGCAGGTAGATGGTCATGGGAGACATCTCAAAAAGAATG
>JBMLRK010000468.1:0-6685 GCA_049241065.1 Spirosomataceae bacterium | reverse complement strand
CCAGAATACCAGAAGCTGACCCTAACGATACTTCTGTAGGCTATGGTGGTTTTCCAGATAGAGACGGAATCGTAACCTTAGATGCTTGTATCATGGACGAGAAAGGCAATGCGGGTTCAGTTACTTTCCTACAAAATATCATGCACCCCATTTCGGTAGCAAGAGCCGTAATGGAAAAAACCCCACACGTGATGCTTTCAGGCGAAGGAGCTTTACAGTTTGCTCTTGACCAAGGATTCAAAAAAGAAAACCTCCTTACAGAAACGGCCAAGAAAGCCTGGATTGAATGGAAAAAGACATCCAAGTACGAACCGAAAATCAATATTGAACGCCATGATACTATTGGACTTCTCGCTTTAGGAAACAAAGGAGAAATTTCTGGGGCTTGTACTACGAGTGGTTTAGCGTTCAAAATGCACGGACGTGTAGGCGATTCTCCCGTGATTGGAGCAGCAGTTTTTTGCGACGACGAAGTAGGCGGAGCTTGTGCAACTGGACTCGGAGAATTTGTATTAAAAACACTTGGTTCTTTCCTGATTGTAGAATTAATGAGAAATGGAAAAACCCCTCAGCAAGCCTGCGAAGAAGCTATCATGCGTATCGTAAAACGCTATAACTACAAAGAATTTCAAATTGGCTATCTTGCACTCAACAAAAAAGGTGAATATGGAGCATACGCCATTCAAAAAGGGTTCAATTACACCGTAACCGTTGACGGAAAAACAACCGTAATTGAATCGGGGTATTATATGAAGTAGGGAGTTTTATTGAAGTTAATTCTCCATTTAAACACAAATAAGGTGTGTAAAAAGTTAAAAGTTTATGAGCAACTGTAGCTCGGATTAAAGCCCCAAACAGATATATTATTTGGTATAAAATGCTTTAAACGTTAAACTCTACACTTTTTACACACCTTATTTTTCAATCTCAAAACTAATACTTCTTAGAACCCGATGTTGTTGTTGGAGTTGTAGAAGTTGTTTGGTAATATTTAAGTGCCTCTGGCATTAATTTTTGAATGTCTGCTATGCGTTGTGTATCAGAAGGGTGTGATGACAAAAAGATTGGTGTTTTTGCCCCTTTAGACAAAGCAGCCATTCTTCCCCAGAAATTCACGGCTTCTTTAGGGTCATAGCCTGCCATCGACATAAAGATTAACCCTAAATGATCCGCTTCCGATTCTTGGTTACGTCCATGTGCTAGTAAGCCTAATTGAGCTGCTGCTGGTGCTGCCACTCCAAAAACGGTATTCCACAGTGTTTGAGTTGCCCCTGGTTTATTTGCCATTGCAATACCTAAACCTGCTTGACCTGCTGCTAGAAGCCCTTCTGCTACCATTCCCTGACTCATACGCTCGGCACCATGCTTAGCAATCGCATGAGAAACCTCATGTCCCATTACTACAGCTAATCCTGTCTCGTTCTGTGTTACGGGAAGAATACCTGTGTAAACAACCATTTTCCCGCCAGGCATACACCAGGCATTCACTTCTTTACTTTCTACTAATTCGGTTTGCCACTGATACCCATTTAAGTAATTAGGATTACCCGTTTGTTCAAAATAACGTTGAGCAGCTTTTGCAATTCTGTCCCCTACTCGTTTTACCATAGCTGCTTGGGTTGATGTCGGAGATACAACTTTATTGGTATCCAAAAACTGTTTATAGCTTGTCAAGGCCATTCCGTGCATATCAGAATCAGATACTAATAATAATTGACGACGACCCGTTAATGGAACAGAGGTACAAGCCCAAATAAGCGATAGTAACATTGCTCCATATAAAATTCCTCTTTTCATTGTATGTGTTGTTTTAAATTAAATGATTTGTTAAAAGCTTAACTTTTGATACGAAGACGGACGTTTCGCTTCATTCTATGTACTTATGACGTAAAAATCATAAAAAGGTTCTACATTTCTTTGATTTAGCCGTATTTTTGTGTCAATTTTTATTCAAAGAAACATATTATCCATCCATTTATGTCTTCAGCGAACAAATCGTCAGTCTAACAGGGTATCAATTAGTAGAAAGAAAATAAGATGAAAATATTGTGTATCGGTCGAAATTATGCAGACCATATTGCCGAATTAAATAACGAGCGTCCTGCCGAACCTGTTATTTTTATTAAACCAGATACTGCTTTATTAAGGGATAACGAACCTTTCTATCTCCCAAGTTTTTCGAACGATGTTCACTACGAAATTGAAATCGTTTTGAAAATAAACAAAATGGGAAAAAACATTAGTCCAAAATTTGCTCATAAATATTATGAAGAAATTGGACTAGGAATTGATTTCACAGCACGTGACGTACAGACTAAATTAAAAGAAAAAGGGCTTCCTTGGGAAAAAGCAAAAGGTTTCAATGGTTCTGCTCCCGTTTCTCCTTTTGTAAATAAAAACCAATTTGCCGACTTAAAAAACCTGAATTTCTCGCTACAAATCAACGGTGAAAATCGTCAGATAGGAAATACAAGCCTGATGTTGTGGAATTTTGATGAAATCATCGCTGAAATCTCACAATATTTCACCTTAAAAACAGGCGATTTAATTTTTACGGGTACACCTGCGGGTGTTGGAGCTGTCTCTATTGGCGACCGTTTAACAGGCTTCTTAGAAGGTCAGGAATTAATTAATTTTGAAATAAAGTAAATTTAGGTAGTAGGTATGAGGTTTTAAGTAGTAATGCAAAATTATAAATTTTGGATTTTGGATTTTTTAATACCTACTACCTAAAACCTCCTACCTAAAAACCCCTCTTAAATCATTGAAAAAAGGACTTTTTATCTTATTGCTTCATAGTCTTACATGGCTAGGTTTTGCTCAACAACAAAAGCAATTACGCTACCCTTTGGGATATTTTCAGTTTCCAATAAACCCTAACCACCAAAACTATTTGGCTGGGGGAATGGGTGACTTACGACCAAATCACTTTCATGCAGGTATCGACATCAAAACGCAGGGTCGAGAAGGACTTCCTGTTCATTGTGCAGCAGATGGATATGTTTCGGAAGTTCGTGTACAAACAAAAGGTTATGGGAATGTAATTTTTGTAACACATCCCAATGGCTTCGTAACAGTCTATGGTCATTTGCAATCCTTCGGAGAACCTTTAGGTGCTTATGTACGTAAAAATAGAATTGCTCAACAAACCTTTACGATTACGTTAAAACCTGAAGTCAATCAATTTCCTGTAAAACGTGGGGAGGTTATTGGTATTTCTGGTAACACGGGTGGTTCTGGAGGGCCTCACTTGCACTTCGAAATTAGAGACATAAAAAACAACATTTTAAATCCCCTAAATTTTGGGTTCAGTGAAATCAAAGATAACCTACCTCCTATTTTTCAATCGCTTTTAATCAAGCCGTTAAGTATCTCGTCTAGGGTTTCTAATGACTTTGCTATGAAGACCTACTATCCTGTACGTCAGAAAGATGGGACGTATTCGTTGGGGGGTAATGTAAATGCAATCGGTGACATTGGACTTGAGTTATTGGCAGTGGATAAAATGTCTGGCACACAAAACTCGAACGGTCTTACCTGTGTAGAGTTATTGGTGGATGGTCAAGAACAATATTATGCTAACTTAGAACAATTTCCGTCGGAGGTTTCTCATGACATTAATGTACATAATGACTTTGGGCTAGAACAGCTACAAGGAAAGCGAGTTCAAAAACTTTTCCAAGACGATGGCAACGAAGATTTACCTATCTATCGCCCCTCATTATCAAAAGGGAAACTACACATCGCAGACGGTAAGACACACCAAATAAGCATTCGTATTTGGGATGCCTACGAGAATAATGCAACCCTTAATTTTACGATTAATGGTAAAAATGAACCCGCTCAGAACACGGTCAAGATCAGTGCCGCACCCTTAGCCATTCGTTATGAAATTGCAGAAAACACCTTGATATTGAAGGCACAACACTTGAAAACACCCACCTCTGTCGCAACGCTAGTAGTAGATGATAAACCGATAGTTGTACCGATCAGTTTTAGCAAACAAAATACCGCTATCTACCTGTGGGATTTACGAAAAGGATTGCCGCAAAGCATCAGTATCGACGGAATCACTCGCCCTTTTAGTTTTCTAAAAACGTTTTATCCAAGTCAAAATAATGAGGTAAAAAACCCAAATCTGCAATTAATTGCGGGGACTAGGGCGGTTTATGATACGCTCTATTTAACAGGATTAAGCAGTGGCAATAATTTTACGATTGGACAAGCTGACATTCCACTTCGAAAAGAAGTGAATATTACTTTTACTCCCAACGAAAACATTCTTATTCCTAATAAAACTTCTGTCTATCGCATTTTAAGAAGTGAACGAGAATTTCTTGCTAGTCGATGGCAAAATAATTCGGTCTTGTTTTCGACTGAAAAATTAGGCAATTTTACACTGCTAACAGATAGTATTCCTCCACGAATAACGCTTGTTAAGAAAAATAAAGATGGGTTCTCGTTCAAAGTCTTTGACAACCTTTCGGGATTAAAACGAGTGAAAGCAACCGTGAATGGACAATATGTCCTGATGGACTATGACTATAAACGAAATTTAATCTGGTCTTTAAAAGAGAATGAAAATCAAACCTTTGAAGGACAACTTTCAGTAGAAGTAGAAGATTATCAAGGCAATAGCTTCACATATCAATCAACAATTGACAAGACTGTAGCCGTGATTAATCCTCCGAAAAAGGCAGAAAAACCAAAAAAGAAACATATAAAGAAGAAATAACAGTTCTATACAGTTCTAAGTTAATATCTTTATATATATTTGCAAATATTTTAGAATCATCATGGACAAATGGGTAAGATTTGTCTTTATACAGATAGACCATGGCATTACAAATTGGAGATAAAGCACCTGTATTCGAACAAAAAAACCAAGATGGAACATTAGTTCGTTTATCAGATTTTCTAGGAAAAAAGGTAGTTCTCTATTTTTATCCGAAAGACAATACCCCTGGTTGTACGGCTCAGGCTTGTAACTTAAATGAAAACTTATCCCGCCTTCAAGCAGCAGGTTATGAAGTCATTGGAGTAAGCACTGACGGTATGAAAGCCCACATCAAATTCATTGAAAAATATGGGCTAGGCTTTCCACTACTTTCAGACGAAGACCATCAGGTAGTAGAAGCCTATGGCGTTTGGGTCGAAAAATCCATGTACGGACGAACCTATATGGGAATTGCCCGAACTACTTTTTTAATCAATGAAGAAGGTATTATTACCGACATTATTCAAAAAGTAGATACCAAAAATCACACAGAACAAATTATTACATCCCTCTAGCCCCCGAGGGTAGAATCTTTGATTATCTCAGCGAAAATCAAGCAGTTGGATTCTTTAGTACATATATTATTCATAAAAAGCTCCCGATGGGGTTGGGGGCAAATTAAAACAATCAATTAATGGAAATCGCAGAATTACAGAAAGTTGCATCACAAGTAAGACGTGACATCGTAAGACAAGTACACGCTTGTCAATCTGGTCACCCAGGAGGTTCTTTGGGTTGTACAGACTTATTAGTAGGTCTTTATTTCGATCAAATGACGTTGAAATCTGATGAGTCAGGTAACAAAATATTTGATATGAACGGAATCGGAGAAGATTTATTCTTCTTATCAAATGGTCATATTTCTCCTGTTTTTTATTCAGTATTAGCACGTGCAGGCTATTTTGATGCAGCTGAATTGGCAACTTTCCGTAAATTAAATTCTCGTTTACAAGGACACCCAACTACGCACGAACACTTAGAAGGTATTCGTATCGCTTCTGGTTCATTAGGACAAGGAATGTCGGTAGCGATTGGTGCTGCTCAAGCTAAAAAATTAAACGGAGATAACAGCCTTGTTTTCGTTTTAATGGGAGATGGTGAACAAAACGAAGGTCAAGTTTGGGAAGCTGCCATGTATGCTCCACACCACAAAGTTGATAACTTGGTAGCCGTAATTGACTATAACGGTCAACAAATTGATGGTCCTACTGAAAAAGTAATGAACAACCGTGATTTAGGTGCTAAATACGAAGCATTCGGTTGGAAAGTTATCACCATGAACGGTAACGACATGGCAGACGTAGTAGCGGTATTGAACCAAGCTCGTGAATTGTCTGGAAATGGACAACCAATCATGATTTTGATGACAACAGAAATGGGTGCTGGTGTTGACTTTATGATGGGTTCTCACAAATGGCACGGTGTTGCTCCAAACAACGAGCAATTAGAAGCTGCTTTGGCTCAATTGCCTGAGACGTTGGGAGATTATTAATAAATAATCAAAAATCACAGAAATATGATTACTAGCCTTGAACAACTGGATTTATCTAAACAATACTCTTATGCTGATTATTTAAAATGGCATATTACAGAGCGTTTAGAATTAATTAGAGGGTATATACGCAAAATGTCTGCCCCTTCCCGAGAACATCAAGCGATTTCTCGAAACTTAGGGAGACAAATTGACGCATATTTTTATACTCGTAAATGCGAATGGTATTCTGCTCCTTTTGATGTTAGGATTCCTAGATTTGATAAAAAGCTAGAAAAAGACGTATTGACAGTTGTTCAGCCAGATATTTGTGTGATTTGTGATGAGTCAAAACTTGATAAAAGAGGCTGTATTGGAGCACCCGATTTAATTGTCGAAATTTTATCGCCAGGCAATAGTAAGAAGGAAATGAAGGA
>JBMLRK010000467.1:1641-4015 GCA_049241065.1 Spirosomataceae bacterium | reverse complement strand
AAGAAACAGACCCAGAGTTCTGGGTTAGGGCTCGACATGAACCGATGTCAGGTCAAGATTTATTAGCCTCTAAGCTCATTGACACAGTTCGTAATGTACCGATTGTGAAGACCTATGTTGAAATTGCTGAAATCATTGCGAGTGGCTACAAGCGTTTTGGCGGATTAGAAGTTGGTCCTTATCTGAATGCGATTGCATTGAACAGAATTGAAGGATTACGTTTGAGAGCTGGTTTTAGAACGAATGCCCAATTTAGCAAGCAATGGATATTGAAAGGTTGGGTTGGGTATGGAACAAAGGACGAAACAATCAAATATTCTGGAGAAGTAGATTATATTCTGTCTCGTCGTCATTGGACGGTGGCAGGTATCAAGCATAGCTATGATTTGGAACGGATTGGATTAACGCCTGATGTTATCGGTGATAATAAGATATTCTATGCTTTTACACGTTGGGGACATTATTCAGGGGCTTTTTATCGTACAGAAAATGAAGCTTTCTTAACAACAGAGCCAACAAAAGGGTTTTCATTTAAAGGAGCTTTAACAACAAGGACGTTCAATCCTGTAGAATTTGATGCTCCATTTAGATATAAAGATGAGTTAGGTGCAGTACTTCGTCGTTCTAATTTTGACAACACATTTTTCACAGTTGAGGCTCGTTTCTCTAAAAATGAAACGTTTATCATGGATGGAAATGAGCGTATTACTCTTGGGACTAAACGAGTACCAGTCGTAACGCTTACTTATCAACGAGGAATGAAAGGACTATTAGGTGGCGATTTTAGCTACAATCGTTTTACGGCAAAAGTATTTCAATCATTACGTTTAGGAAATCTTGGACGTTCGGATTATACCTTACAAGCAGGCTATATTCCAACGGATTTACCGGCACCTCTTTTATTCCCACATTTAGGAAACGAAACGTTTTTCTATAACCGTGCTGCGTTCAATACAATGCGCTATTTTGAATTTGTGAGTGACCAATATGTATCCCTAAGCTATAACCATAATTTTGAAGGGTTACTGTTTAATAGAATTCCTGCAATTCGTCAGCTGAAATGGCGTTTGATAGCTTCTGCGAATATCTTATTTGGGAGTCAACGACAATCGAATAAAGATTTGATGATTAGATTAGAGGAAGAAAAAGGACTTCCTTTAAAAAAACATTACGAATTCTCGTCATTAGATGCTAATACTCCTTATGCTGAGGTTGGTTACGGAATTGATAATATTTTTAAAATATTCCGAATTCAAGCTTTTCACCGTTTAACCTACCTTGATCATAAATATGAAGGAGATGCTCCAAAGTCCTTTGTGATTAAAGCATCGGTGCATTTCTCTTTCTAAGAGTTAAAATAGAAATAATTTCAAAGGACAATATCGTTAATAATACGGTATTGTCCTTTTTCTTTTTGCTGAAAAAGGCTTAAAATTTAACCTTTTTAATATGCCATTTGTACTATTTGAGGAACTTTTATAGTAATATAGGTTTTGCTTTTCCTTTGTCTTATTTTTGTTTTAAAGACTTTAAAAAACTACTTATTTTGTTGATTAAAGCCTCATAATGACCACTATGATATAAGAATAAAGCCAAACATTTATCTGTACAACTCACTACTTATGCTAACATTAATCATTATAGTTTGCTGCTTTGCAGCGTATTTATTGGGGTCTATTCCAACCGCAATTTGGTATGGAGAAGCGTACTTCGGAATGGACATTCGTAAGCATGGAAGTGGAAATGCAGGGGCAACGAATACGTTCAGAGTATTAGGTAAAAAGGCGGGAACGGTAGTGTTATTTATTGATGCAATGAAGGGATGGATTGCCACTTCGTTAGCACTGATTCTTTACTACACGAATTTAGTGGATTGGTCAGATTGTCAAACACTTAAACTAATCTTTGGTTTCTCTGCTGTTATTGGTCACGTGTTTCCTGTGTTTTCAAATTTTAAGGGAGGAAAAGGAGTGGCAACGTTGTTAGGGATGGTATTGTCTGTACACCCAGAAGCCGCTTTGGTATGTATGTTGATTTTCTTTGTGGTATTTATGTCGTTTCACTATGTTTCCTTAGGAGCAATTTTAGCTTCATTAGCTTTTCCAATTTTATTAGTATTGAAGACTTTCGGGAAAGAAAATGGCTTAGTGATTGGTTTCGGATTTGTCTTGTTTGGTATGATTGTCATTACGCACCGCAAAAATATCATCCGATTAATGCGTGGTGAAGAAAATAGAATTTATCTTAAAAAGAAAAAAGTAATAGAATAGCCTTAGTTTATAAAGCCTTTCGGTTTTCAATATCACTAATTCAGTATCTTTGTACCTCTTGTTATAAGTAACGAGAGGTATTTTTTTGTAGGATGAAGACAAAT
>JBMLRK010000467.1:0-1541 GCA_049241065.1 Spirosomataceae bacterium | reverse complement strand
AAATCAATCAACAACAATATGAATCAATATATCAACGAGAACAAAGACCGTTTTTTAAGTGAATTACTAGATTTATTACGCATTCCTTCGGTAAGTGCTGATAGTAAATTTGCGGGAGATGTCCGTAAAGCGGCTGAATTTATTTGTCAGAAATTAAACGAAGCAGGTGCTGATTTAGCTGAAATATGTGAAACGGCTGGACATCCAATCGTTTTTGGACAAAAAATAATAGACCCTGCTCTTCCGACAGTATTGGTTTATGGACATTATGACGTACAACCAGCTGATCCGTATGAATTGTGGGATTCGCCTCCTTTTGAACCCGTAGTAAAAGACGAAAAAATCTTCGCTCGTGGGGCTTGCGACGATAAAGGGCAGGTATATATGCACATTAAAGCCTTTGAAACGATGATGGCAACAAACTCACTTTCTTGTAACGTTAAGTTTATGATTGAGGGAGAAGAAGAAGTAGGCTCTGATAATTTGGGTATTTTTGTAAGTGCCAACAAGGAAAAATTGGCTGCTGATGTGGTCTTGATTTCGGATACGGCAATTATCGCCAATGATATTCCTTCGATTGATGTTGGTTTGAGAGGGTTGAGTTACCTAGAAGTGGAAGTTACGGCTGCAAATCGTGATTTACATTCGGGCGTTTATGGCGGAGCAGTTGCCAATCCGATTAATGTACTAAGCAAAATGATTGCTTCTTTACACGACGAAGATAACCGCATCACGATTCCAAACTTTTATGCCGATGTTGTTGAACTAACACCAGAAGAGCGTGCTGCCATGGCATTGACTCCTTTTAGTTTGGATGCTTATAAAGATGATTTAGGTATTGATGAAGTAGTAGGAGAGAAGGGGTACACAACTTTAGAACGTGCTTCAATTCGTCCTACCTTGGATGCTAATGGTATTTGGGGTGGCTATATTGGCGAAGGTGCGAAAACGGTATTACCTTCAAAGGCTTTTGCTAAAATCTCGATGCGTTTAGTACCCAATCAAAAATCGGAAGTCATTACAGAATTATTTACGAAGCATCTGCAAGCAATTGCTCCTGCTGGTGTAACGGTTAAAGTACGTCCTCATCATGGTGGAGAACCTTATGTAACACCAGTTGACTCGAAGGAATACAGAGCCGCAGAACGTGCGATGGAGGAAGCTTTCGGCAAAAAGCCTGTTCCAACAAGAGGAGGAGGAAGTATTCCGATTGTTGCCTTGTTCGAAAAAGAGTTAGGACTTAAAACCATTTTAATGGGCTTTGGGCTTGACTCAGATGCCATTCACTCGCCAAATGAACATTACGGCTTGTTTAATTTTTATAAGGGAATTGAAACGATTCCGTTATTCTTTAAATATTATTCAGAAACGAATTAAGTATTCAGACACATTTATGTTAAGAATCAGATAGTAATCTAGTAAACATAAGTTATGTAATTGATGATCATTTTTTACATAACTATGTTTTCTATGTCTCTATGTGGTTAAATAGGTCGGAGTACTTAATAGCTTTTCGCAATAAGCTTAGTTTATTCTTTTAC
>JBMLRK010000466.1:0-10447 GCA_049241065.1 Spirosomataceae bacterium | reverse complement strand
TATTACCATGGCAGAACCAAAAAACGATACCGCTTCAGCGTTAAAAGACATTATTTCACATGCCAAAGAATATGGCTTTGTGTTCCCTTCTTCTGAAATTTATGACGGACTTCAGGCCGTGTATGACTATGGTCAGAATGGTGTTGAGTTAAAAAATAACTTAAAAGCCTTGTGGTGGAAAGCTATGACGATGTTGAATGACAACGTTGTAGGAATTGATGCGTCAATCTTTATGCACCCACTTACTTGGAAAGCGTCTGGTCACGTGGATTCGTTTAACGACCCGATGATTGACAACAAAGACTCTAAAAAACGTTACCGTGCTGATCAATTGTTAGAAGCGAAAGCAGAACAATATGAAGCAGCAGGTACGCCAGAAAAAGGAAAGGCTTTGTTAGAAGCAATGGCAAAAGCTATGACAGACGACGATATGTCGGGCTTACGTCAATTGATTTTGGATGAAGAAATTAAATGTCCTATTTCTGGAACAGCAAACTGGACAGAAGTACGTCAGTTTAACTTGATGTTCTCGACGCAAGTAGGAGCAGTTTCGGAAGATGCTTCTTTAATTTATTTACGTCCAGAAACGGCTCAAGGGATTTTTGTAAACTTCTTGAACGTACAGAAATCAGGTCGTATGAAAGTGCCTTTTGGTATTGCCCAAATCGGTAAAGCTTTCCGTAACGAGATTGTAGCTCGTAACTTCATTTTCCGTATGCGTGAATTTGAACAAATGGAAATGCAGTTTTTCTGTCGCCCTGGTACTGAAATGGAATGGTATAACAAATGGAAAGAAACTCGTTTGAAATTCCACCAAGCGATTGGTTTACCAGCCGCTAAATTGAAATTCCACGACCACGAGAAATTGGCTCACTATGCCAACGCAGCGGTTGATATTGAATACCAATTCCCTTTTGGTTTCAAAGAAATGGAAGGTATTCACTCTCGTACTGACTTCGATTTAAAAGCTCACCAAGAATTATCGAAAAAGAAACAACAGTTCTTTGACGCTGATTTAGACGAAAACGGAAAACCTTACGGAAATTATATCCCGTATGTAGTAGAAACGTCAGTAGGGGCAGACCGTTTATTCTTAGCTGTTTTGTGCAACGCCTACACGGAAGAAACCGTTGGCGAAGGCGAAGCGGCTAAACAACGTACTTTCTTGAAATTCCACCCATCGGTAGCTCCTATCAAAGTAGCGGTATTGCCATTGGTGAAAAAAGATGGTTTGGCTGAAAAAGCTCAAGAGATTTTCCATTCGTTAAAGCGTTCGTTCAATGCAACTTACGACGACGGTGGAGCAATCGGAAAGCGTTATACTCGCCAAGATTTAATCGGAACTCCTTTCTGTATTGCGGTAGATTACCAAACAATGGAAGACCAAACCGTAACGATTCGTCACCGTGATTCAATGGAGCAAGAACGTGTAGCCATTGCTGATTTACGTGACAAAATCGGTCATGCCGTAAGTATGGAACGTGTTTTTGAATTATTATAGGATATTCTATTCGATAGATTTTAAAGAAGGCTTTGCATTGCGTAAAGCCTTCTTTATTTTTACGATAAAATCGTTTTAGCAAGTATCAAAAATCATGAAAGCAAAACGTTTCAACTATTGGTTTACGCAAGAACTCCACGAACAATTTGGCTTAATTCGTGAAGATAATAGCCCGAATCGAAAAACAATTAAAAACGAATTAGTAAAACCATGAAAATAACTAACGAAAGCGAATACGAAAAAGCATCGGATCGTGCAGATGAAATTTTTGGAGCTAAAAAAGGCACAAAAGAACACCAAGAATTACAAGAATTGCTGAAAGCATTGAAAGAATACGAAGACGATTTCGTGAAAATGTTAAAGGGGCATTAGGTATATTTTAAGAATAAGGTCTTTTCTAAACAGAAAACCTTATTCTTAAACAACATCAGATTTTGAAAAGTTTACGATTAAATAAACCAGGTGAATTCGAGTTTATCAACACCGATTTTACTCCTGTATTAGCTCCTAACGAAGCCCTCATTAAAGTTCATCGCATTGGTATTTGCGGAACGGACTATCACGCCTATCGTGGCAAACAACCTTTTTTTTCGTATCCTCGTGTACTGGGGCATGAACTCGGAGCTGAAATTGTGGCTCTTGGCGATGCTGTTGCGACATTACAAATAGGGGATAAGGTATCAGTTGAACCCTATCTGAATTGTGGCGAATGCCATGCTTGTAAACGTGGACACATTAACTGTTGTGAAAATATTCAGGTAATGGGAGTTCATACCGATGGGGGAATGGCAGAGTTCGTGAAAGTTCCTGCTCATAAGTTACACAGTTCAAAAGTGTTATCGTATGATCAATTGGCGTTGGTAGAAACCTTGGGGATTGGCGCTCATGCAGTTGAACGAGCTAAGGTAACGCAAGACGATGTGGTCTTGATTATCGGAACAGGCCCTATCGGACTTTCGGTATTGGAGTTCGCTAAAATCAGAAAGGCGAAAGTGGTGGTGATGGACATGAGCCAACACCGTTTGGATTTTGCTACTCAAGAAATGGGAGCGGATTTAGGCATTTTGGTGAATCCAGATTTTACGGAAGACAATTTAAGAGAAGTATTAGGCGGAGAATTACCAACGGCTGTATTTGATGCTACGGGAAATCCTGCCTCGATGATGAAAGCATTTTCGTTTGTAGCCTTTGCGGGTCGTCTTACGTTTGTGGGACTATTCCAAGGGGAAGTGACGTTCAATGACCCGCTTTTCCACCGTCGTGAAATGACTTTGTTGGCAAGTCGTAACTCGATGCCTAATAATTTCAAAGAAATTATTGATTACATGGAAAAGGGCTTGATCAATACGGATTTGTGGATTACGCACCGAGCAAATTTTGACGAAATTCCAACCGCCATCGAAGAATGGCTAAATCCTGCAAGCGGGGTAATTAAAGCGGTGGTTTCGTTGTAAGTTGTTGATAATAAGATACTAATCCTCAACTCGTTTAAATGCTCATGGGCTTTCGTTAAACCTGTGAGGTTTTCAAAACCTCACAGGTTTTTAGCTAACAGAAAATATCCCTCTCAACCAAATACTCTTTTACTGATTAAAAATCTTTGCCAAATGGAACGAGATTACAAATCTCGTCCAGCAGGTTTTTTATGCCCTACAATAAAATCCTTTCTCCATGAAATCTTCTCTGTTAGTAATTTGATAAGATTGAAAACTTAATGTTCACCTTTGGTTTATAAGTTTACAGCGTGTATTTTTATTAATACATCATCAAACTAACAAATAACTAATCATTTCATGAAAAAGCAGTTTATCACCCTTCTTCTTTCGACCACTATTGTTACTTCGGCATTTTCACAGAAAATCATTCAAAGAGACCCAGTCATTGAAAATATGGTTGCGGAAGTCAATAGCGATAGCCTCAAAGCACACATTTTAAAATTAGTTAGTTTTGGCACTCGTAACACATTAAGTACAACCACTGATGCCAAAAGAGGAATTGGAGCGGCTCGAAATTGGGTTTTGAATCGTTTCCAAGAATTTGCCAAGCAGTCGGAAGGAAGAATGACTGCCAAAATTGATACATGGAGCTTAAAACCAGACGGAAAACGAGTAGATACTGAAATCGAAATGGGGAATGTGATAGCAACCCTGAAAGGTACAGACCCTAACGATGACCGTATTTTCTTGGTTTCAGGACATATTGATAGCCGAGTATCCAACGTAATGAATCGTACTGCTGATGCACCAGGGGCAAACGACGATGGTTCGGGTACAGCCGCAGTCATCGAATTGGCGAGAGTGATGGCGAAGGCAAAGTTTCCTGCAACGGTAATCTTCTTAGTGGTTAGTGGCGAAGAACAAGGTCTCTTGGGAGCAGAACATTTTGCAAATCAGGCATTTGAAGAAAAATGGAATATTGAAGGCGTTTTGAATAATGATATTATGGGTTCAAACAATGCTAACGAAACTGCTATTATTGATAACACCAGAGTTAGAATTTTTAGTGAGGGCTTACCCTTTTTTGAAATAGAGAAAAAAGCGGCAACCATCCGAAATTTTGGACAAGAAAATGATGGAAAGGCTCGTACTTTGGCACGTTACGCCAAAGAAATTGGGGAACGATACGTGGATAATTTGGAAGTGGTGATGGTTTATCGAAATGACCGATTTTTGCGAGGAGGCGACCATACTCCGTTCGTTCAAAAAGGCTTTCCTGCGGTGAGAATCACGGAAATGAACGAAAATTATGAACATCAACATCAAGATTTGCGAGTAGAAGGAGGGATTAAGTTTGGAGATGTGCCAGAGGCAATGGATTTTGAATACCTTCGTAAAAATACAGCGATGAATTTAGCAACCCTTGCCAATTTAGCAAAAGCCCCTGCAACGGTTCAGAGCTTAACGATTGATGTTAAAAACTTAACCAACTCTACTACGTTATTTTGGAAAGCTCCCCAAACAGGAAAAGTAAAAGGATATTACGTATTGATTCGTGAAACCTATCAGCCTTTTTGGCAAAAGAAGATTTTTACGACCAAAAATGGGATTGTTCTTCCTTATTCAAAAGACCATTATTTTTTTGCAGTTCAAGCGGTTAGTGAAGACGGAAATGAAAGTTTACCCGTATTGCCTAGAGTTGGAATGTAACGTAATCCCAAACTCGTCTAAATGCTGATGAGCTTTCGTTAAACCTGTGAGGTTTTCAACATCTCACAGGTTTTTGGCTAACAGCAAATATTCTTAATCCTCTGCTGATTGAAAATTCTTTGCCAAATGGTACGAGATTGCAAATCTCGTCCAGTAGGAGACAAAGCGGATTATAAATCCTCTTTATCTATACTTCGACTTGCGTTGCACTAACAAGTCCAAGAGCGAGTTGCTTTGGTATGGTTCGCAAAACAAATATCAGCAACCTTTTTTATTTTTAAGCAATTATATGAAAAGTCAAGATGACTTCATTGTAATTTTTCATACATTGGTTTATAATTGCGTATATCATTCTAAATTGGTTAGATATACGTAATAAATCAACAGTTATATGCTCGTTGACGGTCTAAACGTTATTCAAAATAGGTTAAACATTCGTACCATTTAAACTCTGTAATACCCATGAAATACTTCTTTTTTTGCCTTCTCTTATTTAAGGGATTCTTGAGTACTGGACAGCAAACAAAAACTAAAATTTTGCTAGTCGGAACAATCCATTTTGAAACGCCTCATAAAGACAAGTTTGAATTGGATACTGATAATTTTTTAAGTACCAAGCGACAGGCGGAATTAGAGATTCTGACAACTACTCTTGCCAAAACAAAGGCTTCTAAAGTAATGATTGAAAGACCTGCGGAAGAGCAATCTTTCCACGATAGCCTTTACACCAACTATCTGAAAGGAAAACACTCACTTTCGATTTCGGAAAGAGAACAAATAGGCTTTAGACTAGCCAAAAAACTTCACCTACAACACATCAATTGTGTTGACCAACTGTATGGATTCCCTCACGATAGTATCATGAAAACCACGCTTGTTGCTAATAACCAGAAGTTTTTGATGGATTCTTTAATGACAGCAGGTAAGAATATGCTACATGATTTTAATAAAAAAGTGAAAGAAGAATCATTAAGTAATGTACTCAACTACCTTAATGAGAAAGCTCAGTTGAAACGTAATTTATCCTTATATTTAAAATATCTTGCTAAGGTGGGAGCTTCTAACAATTTAGCAGGAGCTGAGTATGTTTCGGATTGGTACATGAGAAATCTCGCTATTTATTCAACTATCCTTTCTCAAACGCAAGCCAATGATCAATACATCGTTGTAATTTTCGGACAAGGGCATATTCCTATCCTCAAACATTTATTTGAAAACAACCCTGATTTTGAGGTTATTGAACTCAAAAATATTTTAAAGTAATTAGCGAAAAGATAGCTAACATTCGACTTGAAGATATTTGTAAGAGCAGGTTTTTTAGGAGAAACCTGCTCTTTTTGTGGTATAACGCCTATCGTGTTAGTAACTATTTACAAGTATAGCTTACTCTAGTCGTAGCATCCGCTACGACTCAAAACCCAAATCTCATCCAGCAGGTCTAAATGCTAACTTTGCTCTAAAGTGAGTTGAATTTTTTGTCAATCATTTTTAAATCTGTCAGTGATTTCAAAAAGGCTACTAAATCTTTTTGTTCACTTTTCGTCAGATTTAACTTTGTTTCGGATAAAGTTTGATTCGGTAAATCAAAGCCTAAGCCTTTTCCACCTCCTTGATTATAAAAATCCACTACTTCTTCGAGTGTTTTATAAACGCCGTTGTGCATATACGGACTCGTTTTTTCGATATTTCTCAAAGTGGGTGTTTTAAAAGAATACTTCCAAATATCGAATTGGTAACGAGCATACCGACCCAAATCTTTATCAATGGATTTATTTTGTGGAGTAGCTGGCACTCCAATAACTTCAGATTCTGTATTGGTAAAATTGGGAGGTACTGTACCGTTGAATAACGGTGTAAAATGACAAGTAGCACATTTTGCTTTCCCCGCAAAAAGGTTAAATCCTCTCATTTCCGAAGCATTTAGCATTGATTTATTACCTCGTAGATAAAGGTCAAAACGAGAATTTAAGGAGATTAACGAGCGTTCAAAACTTGCCAAAGCATTAGAAATGTGGCGTTCTTGAATATTCCCTTTTTGATCTGGAAATGCCTTTTTGAATAATTCTACGTATTTTTTATCGACTGATAACTTCTGACTAATTTCTTTTAGAGAGCCGTGCATTTCATCTTTATTTTCAATCACATCTTGAGTTTGATTTTCAAGATTGTCCGTTCGTAAATCATAAAATTGCTTTCCTTGGAAGGCTACATTGAATAACGTTGGTGTATTTCGGGGTAATAATTTTTTATTATTTAAGGTAAAAGGTTTAGCAAGTCCATCGGTAAATCCATGCTCTGGTTGATGGCACGAAGCACACGAGCGAACATTTCCATGAGAAAGTACGGGGTCGAAAAAAAGTTTTTTGCCTAAAAGCACACGTTCATTACTTGTATATGAATCGCTGTTAGGAGTAAAAAAATTAGGATTAAATACACCTTCTGCAAATAATGTTTCAGCGTCTGGGCTAAGTAAACGAACTTCTTTGAATGATGCTATTTTTTGCTTCTTTTGGAATTTTAAAATAGTACTACTCAGTGGATTAATGAAGTTTGAAATGAAAGAAATTCTATCAAAAGTATTAAAATTTCCATTCTTTTCTAAGAAAGTTTGAGCGTTTTGGCTTTGTTTTTTTAACGTCAAGAAATCGGTAGAATTATCATCATAAAAGTCTAAGTATCGTTGGATAGATTTTAGGGAAACGGCACATTCAGAGAGCGACGAATTTGCCAGAGGAGTCTCAAAACCTGTAATTCCGAGTGAAATGATACGGAAAGTTTGTAAACGGATAGCATCAAAAATGTGAGCATCAGTAAGCTCCATTACCTCAAAAAAGTTTTTAGCAGCATTTAAGCTCCTTTTTAGTTTTTTGATTTCTCTAACCAAATCTGTTCTTTTAGCAGTGTCAAATGGATAAATAAGCGGTTCAATTACCTGAAAACCAGAAGGTTCATTTTCAATATTGTCGGTCAATTCAATTTCAATGATGGGTGCTCCATTAATTAATTTACTTGAAGCAGGCAGAAAATACTCGGAAAAATGTTCAATTTTCTTATAGTGCTGTCTTGCCTTTACGAATACTTTTTGGAGCGAATCTTGGGATGTTGAATGCGTAGCTAATGGCAAAAGAGAAGTATCTACTAATTTCTGGAGGGAGTCCAAATCTTGTAAAAACATCGTTTTACTCTTGTCGGTGGCAATTTCCTTCTTACTGAATTGACAGCTCTGAGTTCCTATGATAAGAATGATAAAGGTAAACGAACTCAATAAGGTTTTCATGATGAATAATTTTGGGACTATTGTTTTTGTACTAAGTATGAATGAAAAAAGCCTCCATACCCAAAGTATGAAGGCTTTTCGACTCCGAAATAACTATTTTGCAATACCACGAACTACCAAAACTTGACCGCCTTCGTTGTTGGTGATTAAACCACTTCCATCAGCATTAGCAAATTTTGCATCTCTCCAAGTGTGAGGGTGAACGTTAACAATAAAAGTATTTGGTTTACCGATAATGTCAGAAATATCGTACATCGCACCAAACTCCCATGAACTCAAACGAGTATCATTTGAAGGATTGTATTTTGTATTGAATGCCGTGTTTGTACGTTGGTGGTTCATTTCTAACATTGGCGTGTTCGTTTTTGAACTTAAATTATACTGCCAAATACGTCCATCGTGTTTTGTTGCTTGGTAAAATGAATCTCCATCTTCTTGAACATAAACAAAATTCTTGGTAACACATACGTTATCTGGGTTCACCAATGAATTTCCAGGGTTTTCGCCACCGTCAATTAATACTTCTAAACTACCTTTCAATGGATTCGTTGCGTCCATCGTTAAATGGTATAAACGTCCCCACATTGTATAGCCATCAACAGGCGTAACTTTGTCAGCCTGACTAACGCCTGTGGCTACAAAGTATATTTCACGTCCAGCAGCAGCACTTCCTTTACCGTAGTCAACATCTTCAACACGAGCAAATGAAATTGCTTTAACTTCCTTTGTTTTAGCGGCAATTTGAGCTCCAGTTAACGATGAAACTCCAGGGATTTCCACAAATTCAACATCGTATTTGCTACCTTTTTTCATATCAGTTTCAATGGTATTTTGGTTTGTTCTTCTCAAAACATAATATTTACCATTTGTCAAATCGCCAACTTTATCAGCAACATAAGCAATCAATTGTCCATCTCCACCATCTTCACCAATGATGATAATTGTTTTATTTTGGAAAGCATCTTTAGGAAGTGGCACTGCATTTTCCATTGAAGCCTTACCCAAAGCAGGCAATACACGGTCTTTACGAGACTTGTCATTTACCGAACCATTTGGGTCGATACCGTGAATCATTGATTCCCCACTTGTTTCTCCTGCTGTTAAAAATAATGGGCCAAAACCGTGTTCTGCGGGAGTTGCTAAAGTAGCAGAACATAAACGCATATTTCCACCAGCGGCATCAACAACGTATTCCCCTTTGATTGGTTTGAAGGTTTCATCCAAAAAAACACGAGATACCGAGAATGCAATTTCGTGGTTGTTCAACATGATATAACCACTACCAGATGGATTTTTGAAGATACCAGCACCGTCTGGCTGAGGGCCAAAAACAAAGTTTGGTGAACCTTCTAATTTATCATCCGAAGAAATTAAAGGATAGATTTCAAGAGATTCAAAACCTGAAAGAGACTTAATAAGCGACTCATTTACAGATTGTTTCTTTAAAATGATTTGAGAATTTTCAGTTACTTCTGTTGAAGCATTATCCTTACATGAAGCTAAAGTAGCAACGATGAAAATAGGAAATAACAGTTTTTTCATTGTGAGTTTAAGTAAATGTTTTAAAACTGTTACAAAAGAACGGCTCAAATTTTAAGTAGTGATTTCCTAAAGTTTATTAAACCTTTAAGGTTTTTGATAATTCTTAACATATAAATAATCGAGTAAATGTGATTTTTCTCATCAAATTAGGTCTGAACAGATTCTCCCTGTCGTAGGTTTTTTGACGTTCTTAGTAGTTCAGGGTTCGTAGCGGATGCTACGAACAGTTATTGGAATTCACGCTGTTTGAGATGTTCCGTAGGGCATCTCTGGGACGCATAGTCGAACTTTTGATTTATAGGATTTTCAATCCTAATATGGTAGAGTCACTTAAAATTTTGGTTAAACTTCCCATGAAAATGGTTTAATTAAGTTATTTCCAAAATTTTACGAGTGAAATTATCTACTTCTTCTTGGCTGGTAATCATCGGTTTTCCCTGGCTATGGTCTCCCGACCAGCCGTCGTGTGACAGCAACTTTGAACTATAATCTTGCTTACGCACGTATGGACTGGTGCCATGGAAGGGGCGGATTATAAATCCTCTTTATCTATGATTTCGACTTGCGTTGCACTAACAACTCGAAGAGCTGATTTTTTCATCTGATTATAATTTTAATTATTTTTCAATGGTATCAGCTTGGGACGCATCGTTGGAACGCTTCGGACAACGGTTGTAATCATTTCTTTGGGTGTCAAAGTTTTGAGATATGCGTTTCATTCTTTTAAAAGTTTCAAAGGTCTTAAATATTCCCACAAATCGTCTAAACTACATACTTGCCAATGAGCATTAGCTTTATAACTTTTAGATGAAGGCGTTATAATAAAATTATGTTCCGTCTCCAAATCTTGAATAGCCTCCGTATTTCCCTTACTTGACGACGGATTATTGGATAATTTAATCTCAAAAGAAGCAATCATTTTATTGCCTCGCAAAAGACACAAATCTATTTCTGCTCCATTTTGAGTACGATAATAGTATG
>JBMLRK010000465.1:0-2291 GCA_049241065.1 Spirosomataceae bacterium | reverse complement strand
CTATGATGGTGTGGTGTGTACCGACTGGTTAGTGACGGGAGACCACAAAGCGATGGATGTTTTCGTTGACGGAAAATCGTGGGGAGTAGAAAATTTATCCATTGCCGAACGTCATTATAAAGTATTAATGGCAGGTGTGGATCAGTTTGGGGGTAATAACGACATGAAACCTATCTTGGAAGCCTATCAAATGGGGATTAAAGAACATGGCGAATCCAAAATGCGTGCGAGAATGGAACAGTCTGCGGTACGCTTATTGAAAAATATTTTTAGAGTAGGCGTTTTTGAAAACCCGTACTTAAATCCAGAAGAAACCAAAGCTACCGTTGGGAAACCTGAGTTCATGAAAGCGGGTTACGAAGCTCAGTTAAAGGCAATTGTATTACTGAAAAATCAAGGAAATGCCTTGCCTATCACTACTAAAAAGACGGTTTATGTACCTAAACGCTTTGTGGCTGCAAGTCGTAACTTCTTAGGAATGGAAACACCTGCTTCGGAAGACTATCCTGTTAATATGGAAATTGTTAAGAAGTATTTTAACGTGACAGACAATGCTGAGGAGGCTGATTTTGCGTTGGTGTTTATCGAAAATCCAAAGGCTTCGATTGGCTATGACAAAGAAGATTTAAAAAATGGAAGTAATGGTTATGTGCCAATCAGTTTGCAATATAACGATTATACCGCAACGGAAGCTCGTGAAACCAGTATTGCAGGGGGCGACCCAATGGAGAATTTTACCAACCGTACGTATAAAGGTAAAACAGCTAAAACGCCGAATGTTACGGATGCTAAATTAGTAGCAGATACAAAGGCTAAAATGAAAGATAAGCCTGTGATTGTATCGGTAAATACGACAAACCCGATGATTTTCTCAGAAATTGAACCTTTCGCTTCTTCGTTGTTATTGAGCTTTGGAGTGCAAGACCAAGCCATTTTGGAGACAATTGTCGGCAAATCAGAGCCATCGGCTTTGTTACCAATGCAAATGCCTGCTGATATGAAAACCGTCGAGAAACAAGCGGAGGACGTTCCTTATGATATGACTTGCCACAAAGACTCAGAAGGTAATGTATATGACTTTGGTTACGGATTAAACTGGAAAGGCGTTATCAAAGATGCTCGTGTGAGTCAATTTAAGAAGTAATTTCGGCTTAGCTTTTTTAGGAGATTGAATAAAAATGGATATTGTTCTATGGGGCAGTATCCATTTTTATTTTATGGGTGTCATGATATTTTTGTATTAACTACGTCATAGAATGGCGTAGTCGGGGTATAAATTTGTAGTCGAAAGAGCAATAGACGCTCATATTTCCTCATATTTAAAACAACAAATAAAATGAAACGCATTCCTTTTTTTCTTCTCTTAACCTTATTAGTATCTTTTTTTGTAGTGTCTTGTAAGAAAGACGAAACAGTAACACCTGCTGTTAACACAGCTGAATTATTGGCTCGTAAATGGGTTCCATCAGAGCTATACATAGATGTTGATAGTAAGAAGACCTATCTTTATGGCCCTTCTAAAGATGCTAGTGTAAGTCTTAGTTTAGCGGTAAGTGCTGCTGATTATATGTTATTGAACAAAGATGGTTCAGTGGTAAATGTGGAAGATGGCGTAGCGTCTAAAGGGACTTGGAGTTTGAAGAATGATAATACTCAAGTGGTTATTTCGATAGATGGTGACGTGATGCCATATACTATTTCGAATCTGACTGAAAAATCGGTTGAATTATCTTATTCTACTCCAGTTGCTCAAATAGCCTCAGCTCCAGGGGCAATACAGGGATTATACTTATTAGCATCTTTTGCAGGTTTAATAAAAACGACTCCTACAAACTTGAAATATGGAGTGATCTTATCAGCTAAATAGTTGCTATTGAGCTGTTAAAAAACGCTCTGATTTATGGTTAATCAGAGCGTTTTTGTTTTTGAAGCCCCTTTTTATAAAGTTTAAACGCCTTCTTTATTGGGTCACACAGCCTCTCTTTTATCCAAAAATATCGGTAATAAATCTGTCATATTACTTCTGCGGTGTTGTAGCCCCCACTCAATCATGGCTTCGAGTACGTGATGGAGTTCTTTGCCAGAATCTGTCAATTCATATTCTACCGTTACAGGAGTCGTATTATAGACCGAACGACTTACAATTCCATTCGCTTCCAAATCTTTGAGTTCCTGCGACAGCATTCGTGGGGTAATCTTAGTAATTTCTCGTTCGATTTCTTTAAATCGTTTTTTCCCAAATAATAAAGTGCCAATAATCGGCATTTTCCACTTCCCTTGAAAAGCATTTA
>JBMLRK010000464.1:0-8072 GCA_049241065.1 Spirosomataceae bacterium | reverse complement strand
GAGGGGCATTAATTACGGCAGAATACGCCAATAATTATCATCGTGACGTTTTTGCTGTGCCAGGGCAAGTGGGTAAGTCATTTTCTGAAGGATGTAATAAATTGATTAAGGCCCATAAGGCCGAAATCTATACTAGTATCAACGATATTGTAGAAGCCTTAAATTGGGACTTGACGGGCAAACAAGCCCCTAATCCTAAAAATATAGTACCTGATTTTTCTTCTTTCACCGAAAATGAAAGTGCCGTTCTTTCGCTTTTGTATAAAAATAAAGAAATGCACATCGACGAAATTAGTTGGCAGTCACAAGTGCATATTGCCAAATTGTCGTCCTTATTATTGAACCTTGAGTTTCAAGGAATGGTTAAATCCATGCCGGGAAAGAAATACGGAATTGTTTGAGTAATGTAGCTGAGCGGGTGGACTCGCTAGGTACATTCTTGCTAATCGCTAAATTATGAGTCAAGTTACAAAATTAATACCTGTAAATTTGATTACGGGGTTTCTAGGAGTTGGGAAAACTACCGCTATTCTTCATTTATTAAAACATAAACCTCAAGAAGAACGCTGGGCTGTTTTGGTAAATGAATTTGGTGAGGTGGGTATTGACCATCTCATTATGGAAAACGAAGGACAGGACGAAGTAAACATATTGGAAGTAGAAGGTGGCTGTATTTGTTGTTCCGCTGCCGATGGTATGAATGATAAATTGAAATGGATGGTTGAAACATTGAAGCCTAACCGCATTTTGATAGAACCAACAGGTTTGGCTCATCCTGCTAGTGTCTTAGATTTATTGAAAAGTACTTATTTTCGTAGCTATGTACAAAGTTGGGCTACGATATGTTTGGTTAATCCGCAACAATTAAGTCAAGATAGGTACGCAACAAATGGGGTGTATCTTGACCAATTATCGTTGGCGGATGTCTTGGTTGCTAATAAAACAGACATTTGTACGGAAGAAGAACTCGAACATTTTTGGGAATATGCTGAAGAAATTTATCCTCCCAAATTAGTCATTGACCGAGTGGAGCAAGCAGCGTTGAAACCAGAGTGGCTGTATCTGCAAACAAGTGATGGGAGAGAGGCGAATCATTCAGACGAACACCTTTTGCAGGATGTACCGACGATTCACACCGCAAGTTTATTAAAACGCTTTCCGAAAGTAGGAAAACCGTTGATGAAACCAAGCGCTTCCTTGGGGCGTTTTAGCTGTGGTTGGATTTTCTCGTCCGACGAAATTTTTGATTTAGGAGCGTTGAATAAATTAATCGTCCGACTTTATTTAGATGGGAAAGTTGACCGAGCAAAAGGCATTTTTAGACTAGGAGAAGATTGGTATCTTTATAATTTTGTGGGCGGATTACCATCTACGCATTACATGGCGTATCGGAAAGATAGTCGCTTGGAACTAATAGGCACAGAAGCAATGGATTGGTTTGCTATACAAAATCAATTACAGGACTGCATAAGTAATGATGTAATGCTCTAATAATTAATACTTTGTGCATGTGTTTCTTTAAAACTTGATACGTAACAAAAATAGCGTAGCCTTCTGAAAGCTACGCTATTTTTATTACGAAAAAGTATCAAGACACATTGTTTTCACGTAACGATGTTTTCTATTTCTCTATGTGGTGAAAGATGTCGGGGTACTTATTAAAGAATTACATAAGAATATTCTAATAACAACTATGTTTCCTTTGTGTCTATGTGGTTACTATTTACGAGCCGATATATCTTTGAAATTTGCATATTCGACACTGAATTTCGCATAATCTTCTATCGCTTCAATTGACTCCAGTCGGATTGGCTGCACAGGATGTTCTCTGTCATCATAGATTACTACTAATTGGTAACGTTCTGGATTATCTAAGTACGAAAAGTCATATACTCGTTGGTATTTTGGACGTTTGATAGCCACATCCTCAAAAACTACTTTACGATTTTCATCCATTAATCGAACCGTTATTTTTTTATTGTAGCGATTGTCAAAGTAGGCATCAAATTTAAACGTAGTTGCTTGTCTAAATACTTTTGTGAGAACGCCCTTCCCTTTTTTATTACTAAGTTCATCTTCATTCTCGTCGTCGATATGTAGTTTTACGAGTGTTGATTTTTCTAGCGAATCTAAGGCTTGTTCATTCACCGTGGTTGTACTTTGAGCAAAAGTACAATTAGAAACAAGCATAAAGAATAGACATGAGATTAGGATTTGGCAGACGTTATCGTTCTTTTTCATACATATTGGTATTAAGGCTGAGCAATATAACAGGTATGTTACTCAGGTATTTACTTTTCATTAAGTGATTTTACTCGTTTTATGTGCGAATAAAAAATCTTTTAAAAGAAAAATGACTTCGATTATTGCTTTTCTTTTAAAAGTACTATTTAATATTAAACAAAGAATAGACTGATTTAAGTATTCTATGTTTATCAAATGATATGGATATAAAAAAAACTACTCAATATTTCTTCTTAAAAGCCTGAAGAAACTTGAGTAGTTTTTTGTTTTTGAAAAGTAAATAAGAGCTGTTATTGGTGTCCCATTTTTTCAATGGCAGCCGTAAACTTGTGCGTATCAATCTTTTCTTTTAAGGCAATTTCATAAGCCTTTTGCTCGATGTCTAGTGCTTTTTGTTTATCGCCCAATTTCAGTACGACTTGTGCATACGAGTGATAATACTCAGGGTTTGGCACTAACTCAATCGCTCTTTTGGCCCATTCAATGGCTTTTTCGAGCTTGGTTTTTTCCGTTACTTGTTCATAGAAGGCTTTCACCACGTCATTGAGTTCATTTCCTGTCAAACGAGCTAAGGTGTATTTACCATTTTTCTTAATGTTCTGGTATAAATCTGCACCAATACCAGTGGAGTCTTTGATTCCTGTTTTATAGACCTGCATCATCTTTTCATACTCCCATAAATCCTGTTTACGAATACTCTCTACTTGTACAAACATTACATATTGGTCGAGGTATTGTTCAGCGGCAGCAGTGAATTTATTTACCTCTTTTGTTGCCAAATAAAAGGTCAATTTATTTTTGTCATTCACACGGTCTGCGGTGTTTGGTAGGGCTTTCAAGTTGGCAGCCAATACCTTATCGAACATCACCTGATTTTTTGTGTCAATCGCTTTATAAAATGCTTCGTTGATACTGACAGAAAATGCCTGATTAACTTTTTCGATACCCCCTTCAAAAAGTGATTCTGCTTTTTCACGATATTTTAGCAAAATATCAAAAGCTTTTCCATCAATTTTAAAGCCATTATTCACAATCAAACGAAGCGTTTTATCAGCAGATTGTTGAATTGGAGTAAGTGATTTTACGTACTCTTCTACCAAAGGCATATTATCTAAATTTGGATAACGAGAGCGTTTCGCAATGTATTCATAAAGAAATTCAGGGTCACGTTTTCCTTCATTATACTGTTTGTCGAGTACATAAATCGGTTTTGCATCTGTTTGGTTTGCCAGAATCATATCTGCTTCCTTCAAAATATCCGTTGCCGTCAGATAGCCTTCTTGTTTATAGACAAGGTTTTCACTAGCGTCAATAAAAAGACAGGTTGGATAACTCGTAACATTGTATCGTTTAGCGAGGGTAACACCAAAACCCTTTTCGGCATCCAATTTATAGTTGACAAACTTGCTATTGAATTTTTCACCTACACTAGCTTCAGCAAAGGTCTTTTTGTCCATCTGTTTACAAGGTCCACACCAAGTTGTATAGATGTCCACAAAAATTAATTTATTTTGAGATTTTGCTTGAGCGAGTACGTTTTGCCAATCGTCCTGTCTGAAAATGACACCTTGAGCATTTGCGTGTTGTAGGGCAAATACACTCATGAAGAAAATTAGTAAAAGAGAAAAACGTTTCATCATTTTTAACGGGTTGTTTGCATTGATTATAGGGAGGTTTCCGACGTTGAACTGTTTAGTAACATTCAAAAAAAAAGCCAGAAAAACAAAGTAGTATTTCTTCATATTATTAATGCTATCAAAGAAATGATTTTCTAATGAGTCATTTTGATGGCTATTGTATGAGTTAACAAATGTAGTTTATCTCATAGAATAGATTCAATTTTTGCCCTAATTTATTCATAAAGTAATTCATTTTTTAATAATTGATAAAATTCATGCGTATAAATATGTCAATTGTATAAAAAGTGCGTTATTCAGCTGTATTTTGTATCATTTCATTGGTATCGTTACCTACCTTATGCTACCATATTAACTAAATGAATTTACGTCGTTGGGTTAGCAAAGGTTTTGCTTAAAGCAATAGTTCTTAACTATTTTATAACCCAAATCAATATTTAGAGTGAAATTACTTATTTCTAAAACACGAATCGGGAATCTCCATTTAAACTTGTGTTTTCTAGGTGAATTAAAGTACAAATTTGAACGTTAATCCTTATTTTTGTGGTGACTTTTGATTTTATATGTAGAATTAAATGAATGTTTTATAGTAAAATCTACTTTGATAGATGTTACTTTTTTGTAGTTTTGACAACTATTAAAAAATCAGTAATTTTTTGAGTAAATATTGAATTTTTTTAAGAAAAGAAGTCTTTTTAAGCGGTCGTTTTATATCGTATATTAATTTGGCATAAAACCTGATAAAAACAAATAAAAATTTGACTTTGTTTGACGCTCGTTCTTATAATTTTATCAAAAATTATCCTTAAACAGTATATTAATAGTAAGTAATTAATACAGCTCTGTTCGTTTTTGCATCTTACCAGGTGAAGACGAACTGGTTCAACAAAAATAAAAGATCAACGCCAGTTATGGATCAATTTTCATACATTGCCAATGCCGATACAGCCGTAATTTCGGATTTATACGATGCCTATCTGCAAGACCCGAATTCGGTAGATACAAGTTGGCAAAGCTTTTTTAAAGGTTTCGACTTTCACGCTTCTTGGGCTGAAGCAAATGGAGAAGGAGTAGCAGCAGGTTCTTCAAACGGAGCCGTTGATAAGACTGTTATTCAGAAGGAAATGTCGGTTATTAGTTTAATCAAAGCATTCCGTTCTCGTGGTCACTTGTTGGCTAAAACTAATCCTGTTCGCCCTCGTAAGGATCGCCGTCCTCGCTTAGAATTAAAAGACTATGCCCTTTCTGATGCCGATTTAGATACTGTTTTCCAAGCAGGTAACTTCTTAGGAATTGGTGCTGCAACCCTTCGTAAGATCATGGAATCGTTGTATAAAATCTATACAGGTTCTATCGGTTTTGAATATGCATTTATTCGTGAGGACGATGTGAAAGACTGGCTTCGTAATAAAATTGAAAAAGAGGCTCTAGCATTCAATCCTTCAATTGAAGAGAAAAAACAAATCCTTTCTAAAATAAACGAAGCGGTTGTTTTCGAAAACTTCTTAGGAACAAAGTTCTTAGGACAGAAGCGTTTTGGACTTGAAGGTGGAGAAACTACCATTGCTGGGTTAGATGCTCTTATCAACCGTTCTGCTGATTTAGGAGTTAAAGAAGCAATGATTGGTATGGCTCACCGTGGTCGTTTGAACGTGTTGGCAAATATCATGCACAAGTCTTACGAATCAATTTTTGATGGTTTTGAAGGGAATATTCCTGACCAAATCCACGGAGATGGTGACGTAAAATATCACTTGGGTTATTCTTCAAAGCATGTTACGCCAGCAGGAACTGAAATTTCATTGAAATTAGCTCCAAACCCATCTCACTTAGAAGCAGTAAATCCACTAGTAGTTGGTTTCTGCCGTGCAAGTGCTGATGCTCATTATGAGGGAGATTATGATAAAGTAATGCCAATTTTGATTCATGGTGATGCGGCTGTTGCAGGACAAGGCATTGTTTATGAAGTGACTCAAATGGCTAAATTGAAAGGGTATGAGACAGGTGGTACAATTCACTTTGTGATCAATAACCAAGTAGGTTTTACAACCGATTATGAAGATGCTCGTTCGTCAATTTATTGTACTGACGTTGCCAAAATCATTGATGCTCCAGTATTCCACGTAAACGGAGACGATCCAGAAGCGGTGGTATTTGTAGCGAAAATGGCTGCTGAGTTCCGTCAACAATTTAACCGTGACGTATTCATTGACATGGTTTGTTACCGTAGAAATGGTCACAACGAATCTGACGAACCACGCTTTACGCAACCAACGCTTTATGCAAACATTGCTACGCATCCAAATCCAAGAGAAGTATATACCCAAAAGTTAATTGCTCGTGGTGATATTGATGCTCAATTGGCTGCTCAAATGGACAGTGAATTTAAGGCTGAGTTACAAGCACGTTTGGATTCAGTAAAACAAAAAGTTCGTCCAGAGTATGTTCCTTTAAAATTGGATAACCGTTGGGCTGAATTGCGTTTTGCAACGGAGTCGGATTTCCAAACTTCACCGAAAACTGGAATTACAAAAGAAGCTATTGACAAAGTAGCTGCTGCTTTAACTAAAATGCCAGAGGGCTTTAAGGCTTTAAAGCAAATTGAAAAAGTATTATCAGACCGTAAAGCATATTTTGATAACGGCGTATTGAACTGGGCAACGGCGGAAGCTTTGGCTTATGGTTCATTGTTGTTAGAAGGAAAACCTGTTCGTTTGTCTGGTCAAGATGTACAACGTGGTACGTTCTCTCACCGTCATGCGGTTTTGCACGATGCAGAAACGAACTTTGCTTACACGTCTTTAAACTATATTGAAGAAGGACAAGAAAAAATTCAAATCTATAACTCATTACTTTCTGAGTATGGAGTTTTAGGTTTTGAATTCGGATATGGTCTTGCTAACCCAGATGCCTTGGTTATTTGGGAAGCACAATTTGGTGACTTCGCTAACGGAGCCCAAACGATGATTGACCAATTTATCGCTTCTCACGAATCGAAGTGGGGAACGATGAACGGATTGGTAATGCAATTACCACATGGTTATGAGGGACAAGGACCAGAACACTCAAATGCTCGTCCAGAACGTTTCTTACAATTGGCAGCAGAAGATAATATTATTGTGGCGAACTTAACAACGCCTGCCAATATCTTCCACGCATTACGCCGCCAGTTGACTTGGGATTTCCGTAAGCCTTTGGTGATTATGTCACCGAAATCATTATTCCGTCATCCAAAAGTAATGTCTCCAATTGCTGAATTTATGGATGGTTCGTTCCAAGAAGTATATGGTGATAACTATGTTGAGGACAAGAAAGTGAAAAAGGTATTGTTGTGTTCAGGTAAAATGTACTTCGACTTGTTGGAAAAACAACAAAAAGACGAACGTAAAGATGTTGCCATTGTACGCATCGAACAGCTACATCCTTTCCCTACTAAACAAGTAGAAGCTGAATTAGCAAAATATCCAAAAGCAAAAGTATTCTGGGTACAAGAAGAACCAGAAAACATGGGTTACTGGTCGTTTGTAATTCGTGAATTTGGATGGAAACGTTTTGAAGGATTGATTGCTCGTAAAAAATCAGCATCGCCAGCAACAGGTTTCTTGAAAATTCATAACGAAGAGCAAGCTGCTTTGGTTAATCTCGCTTTTGAATAATTTACTTAACATAGAATTAACGAACTCTATATAATGCTGTGGATACTTGGACATCCATAAGCTGAAATCCAAAATCCGAATATCAACGATATGGCAATTGAAATGAAAGTACCGCCAGTAGGCGAATCAATAACAGAAGTGACAATCGCTTCTTGGAACAAAAAAGATGGAGATGTTGTGAAAATGGACGAAGTTCTTTGCGAACTTGAATCGGACAAAGCAACATTTGAACTTCCAGCAGAAGCAGAAGGTGTGTTAAGAATCGTAGCTGCTGAAGGAGATACATTAGCAATTGGTGCTTTAATTTGTGTGATTGAAACGGGTGCAGCTTCGGCATCAGCTCCTGTGGCAGCACCAGCAGTTGAAGTAGCGGCTGCTCCAGCTCCAGTAGCGGGAGCAGCACCTGCACCTGCTGAGGTAGCAACAAAAGTGCTTGAAATTATTGTACCAGCAGTTGGTGAATCAATTACTGAAGTAACAATTGCATCTTGGAGTAAAAAAGAAGGCGACGTTGTTTCGATGGATGAGGTTCTTT
>JBMLRK010000463.1:4225-4743 GCA_049241065.1 Spirosomataceae bacterium | reverse complement strand
AGCTTTTTCTGTCCGTATCAAAGGCTCAACTAATTTTTCAGTATTGATTTTGTTTGCAGCAGCTCTTCTTTTGAAAACCCAAATTCCAAGTATTACGACGGCTACTAACATAAATCCAAAGGCAAGCCAGTAATTAGACTTCGAGGAAGCTTGAGCAAGGGCATGATGCGGAAAGTTTGTTGGCGGAAAACTTAACGAATAGATGGCAATCTCATTCTGTTCACTTGGCTTTTGTTCAAAATAACTCGTTACGCAATAGAGTTTACCCAGTTTTTGATCATAGTATAAATCCGCAAAGCTTGTCACATCCATAAACTTATAAGGAATAGCCTGCGAAATAGGCGTGTACTCTGGTTTTGATAATGAGCCTTCTATTAACTGTAAACTAGACTCTAACTGCAATTGATTATAGACTAAGCCATAAAACGTATTCTTTTCTTTATTAATTAATAAGGAAGAAGCCACCGAAAAAGGGGTCGTCGGAGTAGCCAATTCATACAGCTTTTTAACTTGATTCG
>JBMLRK010000463.1:0-4215 GCA_049241065.1 Spirosomataceae bacterium | reverse complement strand
GATGTGTCACTCCATCAGGTGTCGTTATATGAAAGTTTTTTAACTTGATTCGTTTTCCAGTCGATTTCGAACAAATCGTAGTAATTCTGAGGATTCATTGCTTGGTCACCCGTTTTAGAACCAAAACCGCCAAAAAGAAGCGATTTTGTAGCGTCCAAATTCCCCATACCGAACATATAACGTGGTTCTATCAAATCACCTTTCATCGTTAAATCTGTCCACGAATTTGTTTGGAAGGAAAATTTCTGAATCCGATTCTTGTATTTAAACTGTCCATAACCTCCAATAAAAGCAATGGCAGAGTCGGACGGATATACGTATTTATTATGATGCCAATATTCAGTTAGGTTAAAGTTTTCGTTCGGTTCAATACCCCATGTGTGCGAAGCAAAGTCATAATGAAAGATTTTTTGCTCGTTTAGTCGAACATTGACAAGTTGTTGTTTCTTGGGTAAATACACCCCAAAATCGCCAAAAGTTAGTTTTGGATGTTTTGCCGCAAGATTTTTGGTAACTAAGGAGTCGTTGAGGGTATTTAGTAAAAAGGTCTTTAAATCGGAAGTAATGATAATACGATGCGAAGCTTCGTCGAAAGCAAAACTTGAATGCCCTTTAACTTGAAGTTTCTTTACCAATTTCCATTCAAAATGGTCTTTCAAAAGCCATTGGGGATTTATTGCAACGGCTTGAGCATCGGCAATTACGTCTAAAGGGCTTTTACCAGAAACTTCTTTCAGAGGCCAATGATGAACAAGTTCGTCATCCGATTTGATTTTTATGTCCCTTATATACATAGGAAGGGCATCCGTTGTCACAAATCGAGAATTAGAACAGCGTCCCCAATAGATTTTGAAACATTTATCGAAATAAAAAGGCAAAGCTGCCTTTCCCAGAAGCACTCCATTACAAAGAATAGTAAGTTGGGTATCTTTAATTAATACTTGAAAGTGATTCCATTTCGTATATAAGGTAGTAGAATCTAATTGCTTGCTAAGGTTAATTTCCTTCCCTCCAAATACCACTCTAAAATGCTTATTTTTCCCCTTTGAATCTGCTTGATATAGCATATCCAAATTCCGATTCTCCTCATCAATTAGCCTACAAACATATCCGAAATAAGAACTCACTTTAGGTTTAAACTTTAGGTCAAAACCTAGTTCAAAGGATTTACCAAGACAAAGAGCTTGTTCCTTGCCAATAATTAATTCCGTTCTTTTATCAATCACCGTTTCATGACCCAAAAACTCTAAACCATACTCCTGTGCAAACGATGAATTAATAAATGAAAGAAGAAAAAACAGACTAACTATATATTTATAAATGATGAAGTTTTCACGCATTGTGTTAGTGATTGATGTCAATTAACGTAATTAATAAATTTTACATTAACGGGGTTTGTGGGCTTTTTTATACTCAATTAATATACTTATTTATGTTTTTTAGGGATATTAATTTTAATTCAACGCCGTATTAATCAAATATTAATTATTTATTTATCAACACGGATAGTTTTGTGACACATACTTGATTTACAAAGCTATTTTTTAAGTAGTCAAAATGCAAATTATACGCTTGATTTCATCGAGTATTTACCAAATAACACGTTTAATTGACCCTCTATTTAGAATTAAACTCAGACATCGAATGAAAACACTTTTGAAGACATTACTTATATTACTGATTAGCTCTATTGGCCTATTTGCTCAGAATGGAGTTCACCAAACCTCTACCTTATATCAGTATCCGACGGAACCTGAAGTTAGACAAAAACTAGAACAATGGCGTGACCTAAAATTCGGAATGATTATCCACTGGGGACTGTATGCCGTTCCCGGGATTATTGAATCATGGCAAATCTGTAACGAAGACTGGATTACCAGAGATTCAACGAGCCATTACGACGAATATAAAAAATGGTATTGGGGATTAAACAAACAATTTAACCCTACACAATTTGCCCCAGATACTTGGGCGAAAGCTGCCAAAGAGGCAGGTATGAAATATGTAGTATTTACGACCAAACACCACGACGGCTTTGCGATGTTCGATACCCAATTTTCAGATTTCAAAATTTCAAACGGCCCTTTCGGAACAAACCCAAAGGCGGACGTTGCCAAGTATGTGTTCGATGCGTTTAGAAAAGAAAACTTCATGATTGGAGCTTATTATTCTAAACCAGACTGGCATTCAGAGTATTTTTGGTGGGATCGTTACGCTACGCCAGACCGCAACGTCAACTACGATATTCGTAAAAATCCTTGGCGTTGGAATCAGTTTAAGCAATTTACCTATAATCAAATTAACGAACTAACAACTAAATATGGCAGTATCGACATTCTTTGGCTAGACGGTGGTTGGGTACGCCCACTGGATACCGTTACGGATGAAGTACGTTCTTGGGGAGCTCCTATTCCTCCTTTTAGCCAAGAAGTTGATATGCCTAAAATAGCGACAATGGCTCGTAAAAATCAGAACGGTTTATTAATCGTTGACAGAACCGTGCATGGCCCTTACGAGAATTATCGCACACCAGAACAAAGTATTCCTAAAACAAAATCGGATACTCCTTGGGAGAGCTGTATTACGTTAGGCGATGCTTGGGGATATGTTCCCAACGATAATTTCAAATCGGCTGGTAAAGTCATACACAACCTGATAGAAGTCGTGGCAAAAGGTGGTAGCTTGCTTCTGGGAGTTGGGCCAACTGCCGAAGGAACGCTTTTACCTGTTCAAGTAGAACGCCTACAACAAATTGGAGCTTGGTTAAACACCAATGGCGAGGCAATCTATAAAACCAGAACCGCAGAAGAGTTTAATGACAAGGAAGTGTTTTTTACCAAAGGAGAAGGCTCAACGCATTATGCGTTGGTAAGAATACCCGAAAACCAATCGGAAACGGCTGTGATTTCTTGGACAAAAAACTTACCAAAAGCAGGTTCAAAAGTGTATTTATTAGGGGAAGAAAAAAGCCTTAAATGGGAAATAAAAGACAATGCTGTTCAGGTATTTTTGAGTAAAAAAGCCTTAGAAAAAGTAAAAGCATCTCCTGCATTAGCATTCAAATTTGAGAAATGAGATACATCGTCGCCCTCTTCTTTTTAATAGGAACTTTCGAGAGTTTTGCTCAATATCACTTGGTAAAAGAACAATTTATCAACGAGCATACGACCGAAAAAGCCTGCCATGCTTCGACCATTGTGGAGCTGTCTCCCAACCGTTTAATGGCGGCTTGGTTTGCAGGAGAACATGAGAGTAATCCGAACGTTTGCATCTGGCTTTCAACTGCTTATAAAAACAAGTGGGCGAAAGCAAGAAAAGTAGCAGATGGTATTTTTGAAGGAAAACAATATGCTTGTTGGAATCCGGTTTTGGTAAAAAATAAGCACGGGAAACTATTCTTATTTTACAAAGTAGGTGCTAATCCAAGAGAATGGTGGGGCATGATGAAAAGCTCGGCAAATGAGGGAAAAACATGGTCGAAGGCCATCAAACTCCCCAATAATATGCTTGGCCCTATCCGAAACAAATCCATTCAGTTGAGTGACGGACATTGGTTACATCCCTCTAGTACCGAAAGTATCAACGACAATGTTTGGCAATCACATCTTGAAATTTCTGATGCTAATGCGAAAAACTGGGAAAAAGTAGCGATTGATTGCGGTACTTATGGGGTAATTCAGCCTAGTATATTGGTTCATAAAGGAGAAATTTTACAGATGCTTTTTCGTAGTAAACAAAATAGAATTATCCAGTCTTGGTCGATTGACAAAGGTAAATCTTGGGGAACTTTAACGCCCACTAACTTACCAAATCCGAACTCAGGTATTGATGCAGTGACCCTAAAAGACGGCTCTTTTATCTTGATTTATAACCCCTTATTAGCAGGAAAAGATTGGTCAGACGGTCGTAATATTCTAAAAGTTGCCCATTCAAAAGACGGTATCAATTGGACAGACATTTACGAACTAGAGCATCAAGCAAAAGGAGAATTCAGTTATCCAGCCGTCATACAAGGTAGCAACGGAGATATACACATTACCTATACGTTTGATCGGAAAAAAATTAAACACGTAGTACTAAGGGCAAACGGACTTTAAATGTTGGATGTTGAATTTTGGATGTTGAATTAGTAGCGTACGAAGGATTGAGAAACGTTTGGCAAATTTAAATTTCGAGACCTAGGGCTTCACCCTAGGCTTAGGTATGTCGCCCTTT
>JBMLRK010000462.1:8188-10205 GCA_049241065.1 Spirosomataceae bacterium | reverse complement strand
TTAAGCTCAGAATATACGTTGCTCAATGCTTTTGGAACAACCTACGAATTTAACAGCAAAGACCAAAAAAGATTGGCTAAAGTTTATACCTTTGTGGAGAAAAACTATAATCAAGAAGTTGATATACAGTTGATTGCCGAGGAGGTTGGTCTTACAGTTCCTGCATTTTGCACGTATTTTAAGAAAAACTTGAATCAAACGTTCACAGACTTTGTTAATGAATATAGGGTAAATAAAGCCTGTATATTGCTGTTGGAAGGAAAGCCAGTTGCTGATGTCTGTTTTGAAACAGGGTTTAATAATGTTTCTTACTTTGGAAAAGTATTTAAAAGCTTGAAACACGAGAGTCCTTCGTCGTTCTCCAAAAAGCATGGTTATACCAAGGTTGCTTAGTTTTTTATCCTTGCTGTCTAATATTTCTCAGAAGCGTTTCACAGTACTGTGCATCTACTTCTGGAATTTTGATTTCTCCTCGCATAATCTGATAAAAATATTCGTCTGAACTTATTCCTAAATGATTTTTATAAATTTCACGAAAACGGTTTCGTTTGCGACGAGAGCCTTGCCCTGCAATGTTTTTCCAAAGTTTGGTAATATGTAAAGGCATATAGTTGCTCACTACGATAGGACTTTCCATGGCTTTGTTTTATAATATGGTAAATACCAAGTTAATTGTTATTACCTTTGAATGTTTTTAATACCAAAATTACTTTAACACTACTAATATATTGACATTTCACGATTTTAATTTCGATAGTAAACTTACAGAAGGCTTAGATGCCATGGGTTATACCAAGCCAACGCCTATTCAAGAACAAGCTATACCCTTGGTTTTGAAGGGGAAAGACCTGATTGCTTGCGCTCAAACAGGTACAGGGAAGACGGCGGCTTTTTTATTGCCAATTTTGCATAAAATCATCAATACGCCTGAAAAACAACGTCGTTTAAATACCTTAATCCTTACACCTACAAGAGAATTGGCCATTCAGATTGACCAACAAATTGAAGGTTTGGGCTATTTTACAGGTATCAGTTCGATTCCAATTTATGGAGGAGGAGATGGTGCTGCATGGGTGCAACAAAAGCGTGCATTAGAACAAGGAGCTGAAATTGCGATTGCTACACCAGGGCGTTTAATTGCTCTAATTCAGATGGGGGCATTGAATTTTAATCAATTGCAGCATTTGATTTTGGACGAAGCTGACCGTATGTTGGACATGGGTTTTTATGATGATATTCTTCGTATTATCAAGCACTTGCCTGTTAAACGTCAGACTGTTTTGTTCTCGGCAACGATGGCACCTAAAATTAGAGCCTTAGCAAAAACGATTTTGCATGAACCCGAACAAGTAACCATTTCGATTTCAAAACCAGCCGAAGGGGTAACTCAAGAAGCTTATTTGGCTTTTGATACTCAGAAAATGGCCTTGTTGAAAACGATTTTGACTGAAAAGGTATGGGGTACGGTAATTATTTTTGCCTCGACCAAGGAAATGGCTAAGAAATTAGACATTGAATTGAACCGTATGGGTTTGGTGTCAAAAGCTTTTCACTCAGATTTAGAGCAGAAGGAGCGAGAAGAGATTTTAAGAGAATTCAGAAGTAAGTCATTACCTATTTTGGTAGGAACTGATATTATTTCAAGAGGGATTGATATTGAAGGAATTAGTTTGGTTATCAATTTCAACGTGCCGAGCGATCCCGCAGATTATATTCACCGTGTTGGTAGAACTGCCCGTGCAGAAACCAAAGGAACAGCCATTACGTTTATCAATGACAAAGACCAGCGGAAATTCATGGCGATTGAAGAGTTGATTGGAAGAGAAATCGAAAAATCACCTTTGCCAGCGGGTTTTGAAGAAGGGCCAAGTTACACAGCAAAACCTGTGTCGAATTCTTTTGGAGGAAATAAAGGGAAGAAAAAACCATATCCACCGAAACGTACGAATAGTAAACCATCAAACAAGCCAAGAAATTCTGATAAACCTCAAGGATAATCATGCTCTCGGCAACAAAA
>JBMLRK010000462.1:0-8088 GCA_049241065.1 Spirosomataceae bacterium | reverse complement strand
TTGATTATTTTATACACCGCTTAAATTTGCCTCTTCTTTTTGCATTTCTTCATACTTATTCTTATCAAAGCGATACAAGTACGCTGCTTTGTGAGCTCCACCAGTCCACTGTTTATCTACCCGTTCGAGAATCCCCAAACTAAGCATTTTACGTTGAAAATTAGTACGTAGTAATTTCTTACCAAGAATGGTTTCGTACAAACTTTGTAAATCATTCATCGTAAACATATCTGGCATGAGGTTAAAAGCCACCAATTTATAATCCAACATTAAGCGTAAAGAAGCCAAGGCTTGTTGTACGATTGCATTGTGGTCAAACATCAGGTTAGGCATCTCGTTAATATCAAACCAGTCGCATAAATCAGAAGCAGGGTCTGGACTAGGAATGGTATTATGAAAATCTACTAAGGCATAGTAACAAACTGTTACAAAACGCTGAGCTACCCACGCATTTGGGTCAAAGGTTTTACCGATGGCTTCAGCTACCGCTTTATGAACTTCTCCATACGCACGTTGTTTTGAGCCAAATGTTCCAAACTGCTCTAAATATATATCATGTAATCCTGTTCTTTCGGAAAGGATACGTTTTACAGAATCTTCTAAATCTTCTTCTTTATCAATAAATCCACCAGGTAGGGCATACATTTCTGTATTTTTAAATCGTAACAACAATACTTTTAATTGTCTGTTATGAAATCCAAAAATGACACTATCTACAGAAATGTTTGGCAAATATCGTTTGCTCATTGGGTCGTTGTTCAATATATTATTTGGCATAATTTAAGTTGGACTGTCTTTATAAATCTATTTAAAGGTCTTTAAAGCAATCTTTATAAGAATGGTAAAATGGTCTGTAAAGTTACAATTTAACTAAATACATATTACAAAATACAGTTAAATCTAATTTTATATTTGTTTATTTCTATTTTGTGCTGGGTGGTTTTTATGCTTTTCGGAAGTAAACTATACGAAATCGTCATTCTGATACCATTAGATACGAAGGCTTGGATTTATTTTGAATATCATTGTCATTATTTTGATTCACAAAAAGGATAAAGCGTGGATTATATTTGTAATATTATTTATGTGTAAAATGATAAATACGCTAGTTTTTCATACTTTAAGTCGTATTTATAGCTAGTTGGCTTATTTAATACCGAAATATCTGAATAGCTTTTTGGATTATTCTTGAATAGCTTTTTGTCTTTAGCCACTTAAATTAAAAGCGAATGCCTGTTTATATTTTTCGCTATACATTTTTTATCCCTTAATCCTGAACATGATGATGGTAAATAAGCGTATTATCGCAATGATAATGCTTGGCTATAGTGCTTGCAGGAGTCCCCAATGATTGGGGACTATTTGCCTTTTTAGGGGGGGCGTATGTTCAATTTTAAATTATCAAATGATAGTAAAGTGAATCATTTGTTTGATTTCTTTAAGTAAACAATACCGTAAATTCAATTTATTGACTATCAGGTTTTTATGAATTTTATTCTTGAATAAGATTAACTTTTTATAAAAAAAACAAAAATAATTGTGTCAAAAGAAATTTTTTGCCTAATATTGTATCGAAATGATACAATGATGGTATTTATTGTTTCATTAATAGGAATAAGCACCGTAATATCAACTTGATACTATCAGAATAGCATTTTCCAATTATCCCTATAAAAAAATTCGAGTACAACTCTTAAATACAAGTACCCTTTGTTTATTATCCAAATTACAATTCTATGAAACATGGTTAACATTGATTATCGTAATGATTAACTGTACCTGTGCAATGATGACTTCTGTTATCATTGCACATTTTTTAGATAGAAGTTTATATTCCTAAAGAAACAGCTGAGTATTATCATAGAATCCAATGTGGTCGAATATCTTTCGACCACCATTTTTTTATAAATTTCTTAATTTACTACCTTCCCAATTTCCACTTAAAATATGAAGTCACTTTTATTCTTTATGATGCTCTTACCGAGCGTCAGTTATTCCTATGCCCATGTCAACTCAGATACCACTAAGGCGAAAACAACTTTTTCAGGGTCTATCCAAGTTACGAACAATGGTATTTCTTTAGTACCTGCTTTTTCATTGGGCGATCCTGCCTTAATGGCCTTTTTTGAAGCGAAGCGAAAACGATTTAGTTATTGTCCTCAATTTTCGTTTGATTCTGAAGGAAAGCCTTGGTTTTCGAATCAATGGTTGCGTTTTCAGGTTGTTGACAAACCCAATTTCTCGTATCGTTCTTCAATTAGTTATTCGTTCTTGTATAAGCCAAGCGAGGAGGTGAACGATGGACTTGTTACTCCGATTATTAAAATTGATCGAAATGTTCTTTTTGAGCAATTATTTGTGAAAGCAGTGACGGCTAAAACAGCGGTGATTCTTGCCCATTTGCACGGAATGCCTACCGTTAAAAATGGTATTAACCTAGATTTGGTGACCTTAGGGACGAATACGAAGGGAATTAAGTTGGCTAAGAAGATAGCGATGGATGTAGCTCCGTCTATTTTTTATTTGACTTATACAGGAGATAATGAAGGACTTTTTGCGACTGAAAATATCAATTTTAAACATGAGAAGTTCCCGATAACGTTAGGCTTTCAAGCGACTGAACCTCTATGGATGAAAAACTTGAAGGTAAAGCATTTTAACTGGGCAGTCTCGCTACTTTATGCTTTTTAAAGCATAAAAAAATCCCGATTTTGATTCAACAAAATCGGGATTTTTTTATGGAATTGGCTTATAAAAACTATCTTGTTGGAACAATTTTTTTAGCTTCGTCCAAACGCTTTAGTTGAAGATTTACTTCGTCGCCAGCTTTAACTTGGTCTTTCTTAACTTGTTCTACATCCGTTAATAATTTCTCCAATTCGATTCTGTTCTCCTCTATTTTTTTCAAAAGATTCTCTTTTTCTTTCTTATTGTTCTCAATCGAACGAACCAATTTGTCTGAATTTCTTGCAATGCGTTTTTGTACATCTTGGAAGCTTTCTAATTTCTTCTGCTCAATTCTTACGTTTTCTTCCAACGTAACGGTATTTACAAAATTGGTTAAAATACGTTCACCTTCCGCATATTTTGGGTGACTTCCGTTCACAATATTTTCTTCACCCAATGCCAATGATAAGAAAATTTTGGTACGTCCATTGTCCGAAAATACTCTACTGACTAAGTTCACAGGATCAGGTGAAATGGTAGGGATAGTTGCTGATAAAATTTTGTAAGCACCACCTTTGCCTGTTTCAATTTTGCCATACTTAGCAAGTTCTTTTGCCCACGATTCTTTTACATATTTCTCGTCAACGGCTACAGACGTGTATAGGCCTTCTTTGCTTGCTTTTTCTACTTCCTGAATTCCAGAAAATACTTGAGCTTTCACGGTGCTTGCTCCTAAAAATAAAAGGGCAGCGAATAATAGATTTTTCATAGGTACTGTTGTTTTTATTGAATTGTTGAGCTTATTTTCTTGATTTTATGCACGCTAGGCACTTGTTACGAAGTAACATAAATAGTGCGAATCATACAAGTTTAAGACTTGTAAATTAAGTTGAAGTCACTTTTTTTGTTAAGATTATGATTTTCTGATTATTCATATCGGTGGTGGCAAATAGGTAATCTTCTCCACCTTCTTGCAACTTCAATTTTTCCCTAATTTGTTTAACCGTCATCGGGAAATTTCGGACGGTAATGTTGGCTTTAGGGCTTTTTAATAGCGTTGAAATTTCTTTCTTATCTAGTTTACAGGTTTGAACAATTTCGAAGGTTCTTCCTGGGAAATTAGCTAATAAATCTTCTGAGGTATAGAGATGACTGTGTGCCGCAATTTTATGAATATGCAGTTGGTGACATAACATTTTGAATGCTCCCGATTTTAAAATGGCGGCATTGGGTTCGTACAAATAACGTAGGGGCTTGCTTAATTGTTGAGGAATATATTCTTCTTCTGCTTTTTTGAAACTAACTTTTTGCACCGTACCATCTTTCAATAGGTTGATGGCTTCAATGCTTGGGTTATTATTACTTTCTTTAGTCAAATGAAAAAGCACTTCTTTTACTTCGTTTTCAACGGCGACAACCCAAACTTGACACACATTCTCTAGGCTTCTCAAGGCCAAGTCAATGTCGAGCATGGGCGATGCTTTTAGAAGAATGTGGTCGCTGTACTGAAATAATACGTTTTTGATAGCTAAGATATTAGGTTCACAATCTTGAAGTAAGACCACCTTATTACCCGTATCGTCCCTGCGGTGTGGGTCTAGGTAAATCCATGAAAAGCGGGTGGTTGTAGGGTCTTGTTTTTGAAGCCATTCGATGGAGTTCTCCGCAAGACAGGTCACATTTTGAATACCCAATAAATTTAAATTATGAGCGGTTAAGATAGCTAAGTCTGCTTGTTGTTCAAGGTAAATGGCACGACTTACTTGCTGGCTCATATAGGCAATGTCCACGCCCATGCCTCCCGTGAGGTCTAGGAGGGACTCACCCGAAATTAAGCTGGCTTTTAGCAAGGCGGTAGTCTCCGAAGAACATTGTTCGACCGATAAAGCAGATGGGAAAATTAGCTGAGGATTAGCAAACCATTGCGGTAACTTTACTTTTGCTTTTTGACGGGCTTTGATTTGGGCAACCAGTTCGGCAAGGGGTAAATGCGGGTAGCGTTTCGCTTGTAGTGCTAACGTCGTGACCTCATCTTGTATATGGGCTTGAATAAATTCCTGTGCTTCGTCCGTGAATTGTTCGATTTTCATAGTACAAAGGTAGGCGAATCTTGTGTAAACTAACCAAAAGAAATGATTGTTTATCTGGCTTCAAAGACGTATTTGCCACCTTTACTTACCTCAAAATTCAGATAATGTTCGTTGCCCATCACTAAATCGAGTTCCGTTAATGAGTGGGAAATGTATTGTTGATTGCTGAATATCAGGCGATTATTGCAGGTGATGTATTTGTAAATATCCGCTATGATAGGCAAACTGATAATGCCCTTACATTTTGTAGGAATGTCAACCGTCATGCGGAGGCTGTTGTTGTCGGGATTGTATTCGAGATTAAGATTTATTTTACCTTTGGGGCTGTTTAGATGAGCATTGATATTGGTTAATGTACCCATGTGTGGTTGAATAATAACCTTACTAAAAGCTGCTTCTAGGGGGCGGATTCCCGCTACGTAGTCGCTCAATAAGGTAGCATAAACGCTTGCCCACTGCTGTTCGCTTAGGTCTTCGTGTTGTTTAACAGTAGCTATGTTTTTTATCCGTTCTTTAATTCTGCGGATCGCTTCTTGATTTTCATTTAACAGAAATAAACCTTCTAATACATATTTTTCTAGGTACAGTGTTGAACGTTGATTTGTACCCAAAAACATTGTTAACTGTGACGCTTCTAGGCTGGTAGGTAGTGCAGCAACGATTGCTAAACCGTTAGCTCTGTCGTCGGTTAAGGTTTTGTTTTTTCCACTTTTGTAGGTGTTGTCTTTCCAAAAATTTTCATTGAATTGATCTCTAAATGCTTGACGGCGATACTGATACTCGCCAACTTCGTGTTCGTTATCGGTGACACTTGCCATCAACGAAGCCCCATCGAGTGCCATATAGTACCAGATATTATTGAGTAAGGAGAAGTCAAAATCCTTTTCTACCAGTTTGAAGGCTTCTGGAGGATTGCTATTTTTGAGTAAGCCTTTTTTATCGAGGTCAATATCGTTTAAGAGTAATTTTACTTCTGGATAGCGTTTCCGAATGCTTGCTGTGTCGCCAGTACGTAAAAAATAGGACGCATATCCATCTAAGCCAATGAGTGGGAGAAGGTCGGTCAATGTCTGCTGTTTGGAAGTAGTTAAGGCATCCGTGTGTGATAAATGGTTATAGGCGATGCTATTTTTGGGTAGCTGTTTAGAAAAATTCGATAATAAAGAGTCATTGCAGGCAAAGTCGGCAACTGGCCATCCGAAGGACGAACGGCTTTGTTTTTCGAGAATAAATTGTGCCGTAACGGTTTTTGGGCAACAAGATAAGAAGAAAATTAAAAGACTCAGGCTAAAGTTTTTCATGGGTTTACGAAAACATATTCCCAAATATAAGACCTTCAAGGAAAAAGACAATCATCCGATAACTACTTTGTTGATTCAAGAGTTGAATGTCATTTCTACTCCTTGAAATTGACATCTATCAATAGCTTTGTAATTGGTTTGAAGGCTGATTTTTATAGAAATTCGGTTAATTCCTTCATTAGCAGGAATTTATTTATTTCCCTAACTGTTCTCACTTTACACTGGTTCAATTAGAACCTCAAAGGCTTATAATCCAATGAAAAGAGCTGATTTTTTAAAAACGTTATCGCTGTTACCTTTAACAGCTTCTGCTATGAGCATCTCTGAATTTAATTCTTTTACATCGGGTTTAGAAAAAACCGAGCGTATGCCTGTGCTTTTCATAGGACATGGTTCGCCGATGAATGCGATTGAAACCAATGATTTTACGACAAAATGGGCGGATTTAGGAAAGAAACTTCCTACGCCAAAAGCCGTTTTAGTAGTTTCTGCCCATTGGTTGACCCGTGGAACGCACGTAACTGCGATGGAAATGCCCAAAAAAATCAATGATTTTGGCGGATTCCCTCGTCCATTGTTTGAATCTACGTACCCAGCCAAAGGAAATCCGCAGTTAGCAGAGGAGGTAAAATCCCTAATTTCGAGTACAGATGTAGGCTTAGACCACGACTGGGGTTTAGATCATGGTGCTTGGTCAATCTTGAAACAAATGTATCCAGATGCCAATATTCCTGTGTTGCAATTGAGCATAGACTTTTATAAATCAGGAGCTTATCATTATGAATTGGTAAAACAATTGAGTGCTTTGCGAGATAAAGGGGTGTTGATTTTGGGCAGTGGAAACATGGTGCATAATTTACGCATGGCTGCTTTTGATAAAATGGCAGTGCCAAATTATGGCTACGATTGGGCAAAGGAGGCAAATGGCTTATTTAAAAAGTATATCCTAGACGGAAACCATCAGGCTTTATTCGATTATGAAAAATTGGGTGAGTCCGTTCGTTTGGCCGTGCCAACTCCAGACCATTATTACCCTTTGTTATATACGCTTGGTTTGCAGGATAAGAAGGATAACATCAGCCTGTTTAATGACCAGTTGCAAGCTGGTTCGTTGTCTATGACGAGTGTGCTGATAGGAGGGTAGTTACACCGTTTTTGTACATTTTGACAGCAAAACATACACTGCTCTGAGCGTTTTTTAGGAGGTGTTCAGAGCAGTGTACGTTTGTAGAATCAAGCGTAACGGCTTTTCTATACGTCTATTTTAAAGAGAAATTTACTGAAAAAAAGATAAATCCGCCTTTGTCGATTATTCTCCCTACCTTCACGCTGGTATTTTTGCCCTCAGCGTCCTCCCCCTTCCTTTAATGGAATTAGTCTTTGACACCCTAATTGATAGTTTTATTGCCAACAAAGTAGGTATATCTGAAAATTTCCTCAGCGAAGCACTCGCTTTTGAACTCAAAAAAAACCTTAACCTCTTATTCGCCAATCAGCAATTTAAACCTGCTGGAATTGGTAACGATGTAGTCGTTGGGCAGGATAAAGCAGTACGAAGTGACCATATTTATTGGCTTGACCGTTTGCATAACGACGAATTTGAAAATCGTTTTTTTGATTTGATGGACTTGTTTGTGGCTTACCTCAACCGAACTTGTTATACGAACATTACCGATTATGAATTTCATTATGCCCGATACGAAGCAGGCAGTTTTTATAAAACCCACCTAGACCAATTTAAAAGCAACGACAGTCGGCAGTATTCGATGATTATGTATTTGAATAGCGATTGGGAACTTGCCGATGGCGGTCAATTGTGCATTTACCCCGCCAACGAAGCCTCCCAAACCATTGACCCAACCAACGGCAAAAGCGTCTTTTTTAAAAGTAGCGAACTCCTGCACGAAGTACTAATAACGAACAAACCTAGATTGAGTATTACGGGGTGGTTGAAGATAAAGAGTGTGTAGGGGTAAGTAATTGTATATTAGTATGTTAGTGTGGATTTGGTATTAGGCTTGGGAATTCAT
>JBMLRK010000461.1:0-19617 GCA_049241065.1 Spirosomataceae bacterium | reverse complement strand
GAATTCATCGCTATACGATGTGTGTATGATGAACCAGCTCCAAGGTCAGCAAATTTGTAATTGGGGAAATAGTTGGATTGAATAAAACCTAATTTCTTGTAAAACTCGTTGTTATTAGCAACATTGTGTGCATAAAAATGAATATGCCCAATCTTTGCATCATCACTTACAATTTTTGATAAATCTTTTTCTACAAGACTTTTTAGAATTTCTTCTGTATCTAATGGTGCAGACGCAGCTCTAATAGTGCCATCTGTATCTTCCATAAAAAGACCACCTTCAGTAATTACTCTTTTAAAACGCTCAGGTGTTTCAAATGCTAATTCAACCATCACATTATCGTAATCTGTCAGATACAACGATTGAGTCATTGTGTGGTCTATGGGAGAAAAAGAATATTTGTTTTGTTGCAAGCGATAAATTGCTTTAGCAAACTCTTGAATATTAGGTAAATGAATAGCAAAATGATATAAACCACTGTAACCTTCTTTGAAGGTAGATTTAGCTGTTTGATGAACCACTACCAATGTCTTGTTTTCTGTTCCAAATTCAGCTATTGAGTCAGATTGGCTTCTCAACTTCATACCAATCACTTTTGTCCAAAATATAATGGATTTTTCAATTGAAGTGTTATTCAGATAAACAGCCCCAAAAGAGGCTATTTCATCTGAATTTACATGTATTAATTCGTTACTCTTTTGCAATGACATTGCATTAGCTAATGTTGATATTTCGTCCATTGTTAATAATAATGTTGAAGTACCGAGAATAGTTTTAATAAAATCTTTCCTTTCCATTGTAATTAAGCTTTGGGCAAAATAGGAGCTTTTTTACTTCTACCCCAAGCCACAAAAGCAGCTAATAATAAGAAGAAAATATTCATACCAATAAGAGATGCTTCACCTCTTGAAATATGAAATACAGCAGCTGAAATCATCAGGGCAATAATACCATAAGCTGCATATACTGTAAGATTAGGTTGTATTCTTAATGCTGATGGCAAAATCATGCCTAACACAGCTAATAATTCTATTATGCCCGTGATTTTTACTAAGCCAGGGTTATCCTTTGCCCAAGGCAACATTTTGGCTGCTTCTTCTAATGGCTGAAGCAGTTTGGTATAAGCTGCCCAAATAAATATCAGTGCAAGAAAACCTTGTGCTGCCCATAATGAGAAGTGCATTACTTTTGAAGAGTTATTAGTTGTTGTCATGATTATATAATTTAAAGAGTGGAAAAATTGTTAGTATTGATAAAACGGGAAAGAAGTGCATAGGAATAATCATACCTGGAAATAATTCAGGCGACTCAATATCAAATGGCAGATTGAACCCAAATACTCCTGCAATGGTGGCAAAACTAATTATGCTATAGGCAATATTTAACCAGCCTATTGTTTTCGTTCCTTTCCATTTTATAGCCAACTTGTAGCCAACCGCCATAAGAAGACATCCAATTGAACAAGCAGCAATAATATTTGAAATCCCAGCTACCTTACTAAAATCTACAACCAATGCTTCTTTATAGATATTCAAATAAATGATGCTTGCCAATGAAGATAGCAGACTGCCTGCTATCCCCATTATAAAAGTTTGTTTCCAACTCATTTTGTTACGGGTACATTAAGTTGAAAATCCAGTACTTCAGGAGTACCGCTTCTTGTTACATTATAGTCCGCAGGCTTAACCGAAAAAGTGCCAGCAAATGCTCCTCCATCAGCAGTTTTGGTAAATATGAAAGGGAGTTTGATTTGCTTAGTAACGTCCTTAATAGTCAGATTACCTGTTGCCTCATAACCGCTTGCTGTCTTAGTAATGGAAGTGGATTCGAATTTTACCGTTTGAAAAGTTTTGGCATCCAATCCTTTTTTTGCATGTCCATTTCTCATTCCGTTACCTGTGTTGATAGTGTTGGCATCAATGGTTGCAATTAGCTTAGAAGCTGCAAGATTGTTTTCATCAAAAAGCAATTCGCTTTTCAATCCTTTGAATGTACCATCAAATTTTTTGCTGGTAAATTTTACCGAATAAACGTCTTCTTTTACTTTCCAAAGAGTTGCGTTGCTAACTACTTTGAATGCTGATGTGCCAATTAGCAGGGCAATCATCACTGGATAAATCATTTGTTTCATCTTATTATTAATTTTAATTTATAATGCAAAGATGCTATGATGAACCCTCAGTAAACGATGAGGTAAGACAAAAAAAAACGTTGATGTAGGTCAACGTTTTTTTACTGAAGTATTATTTCTTTAAGGCATTGCTTCTGATACGACTTAGTGTTTCCTTTGTCATACCTAAATATGAGGCAATCATGTGTTGAGGAAATCGTTGAAAAAATTCGGGATAGGTGTTTTGTAGATCTTCTAATTTTTGTTCTGCAGTGAGTGTTTGGGAAGAATGTAACCTCTTCATTAGTTGAAAAGATTTCCGCTCGGTTAATACACTGTTGAGTTCAGAGATAAAATGCAGTTTACTGAGTTTATTAGTAAAGTCATCTTTTGTTATAACTAATAATTCCGTGTCTTCGTAAGCATCAATATAGTAGGGTGTCGGCGTACCTATCATAAAACTTTCCTTATCACCAGCCCACCAATTTTCGACATAGAGTTCCAAAATATTTTCTTTGCCTGTATTGTCAATGGAATATTTTTTTAAAGCTCCTTTTACCACGAAGGCGGCGATTTTGCAAATGTCTCCACCTTGAATTAAGTATTGATGTTTGCGCAATTTCTTATAATGAAAAACCTCAGAAAGCAGGCTAATGTCGCTTTCGGTCAGTTTGTTTTCAATTCTAGCATTGATGTGTTGTACAAGTTTGTCTATCATTTTCTATTTGTCTGTATCGTCATAAAATTGCCACCAAGGGCAAAGGCTTGGCGTTATTGGGGAATTAGCATTCCGTCTGCCCATAACCGAAGCCCAATGACTGCATTATTGCTGATGTTTTATTCATAAGCCAAATTTATAACCTCTTGCCCAAACTGAAGCACAATATAGAACAAATGTTGAGACAATATTCGTAAAGCCCCAATGATGCTAAACCTATGGTAGCTTTATCTAACACTAGGTTTTGCCTTTGCACAAATTACAAACTATTTTCGAAGATGACAAAACGTGAAAATGATTTCCGCTGTCTTCAATTATGGATTGTTTTCCATAAAAACAAAAGGCAGGTGAAAACCTGGTCTTCCAAATATCTTCAAGTCGAACGACAACTCCATAAAAGAAACCACCGAAGCCAATCACTAGACTAGCCGTACGCCATGCCTTCATGGTTTGGCTTGTAGCCATCACGAACGCTATCAATTCATTCTTTACCATTACTTACATATTATTTAGGCAGATAAGAATTTATATAGCAAAAAAACGTTAGCAAATCCTTTAAAAGACGCAACATGAAATAATAACGAACACGATTAAGTAGTTGAATAAGGTTAATTCGTCTAAGATTAGTTATTAATCAAAATCCTAAATCGTTTATGTTCATGCTATCACTTTTACGAATAAATGCTAAGATTCGAAGACAATTTCTAGGCGTTCAAGTAAAAACAGGCCTACTTTGTTTTCTTTTATTTATGCTAGGACAATCTGTTTTTGCTCAAGGAGTATTTACTCATCCAGGTATCTCTCACAAAAAATCAGATCTAGAACGAATGAAATACATGGTTGCCGCAGGTATCGAACCATGGAAAACGTCCTTTAAGAACCTATCTACCAGTCTTTATGCCAGCTACAACTATACGGTAAGGGGCAATGCAAGTACAACACAACTGATTACCACTACCGCTGTAACAGGCTACAACTATGACTCCTTTAAATTTGATGGATTGGCAGCCTATTACAATGCCATCATGTGGTCTGTCACAGGCGATGTAAGACATGCTCAGAAAGCCGTTGAAATCTTTAATGTATGGTCTAATCTTACAGGCATTAGAACAGGAGGTACAAAATCGCTAGATGCAGGAAGAGTTATTTGGAAAATGTTAGAAGGTGCTGAAATCATAAAAAGTACCTACACAGGTTGGAATCAGGTAGATATAGATAAATTTAAAGCGATGTTGGTGTATCCTGGCTATTCTACGACGGTTGAACCTACGGCAGCCATTAATAATAATCAAGCAACTTTTTATTGGTACATGTATAATGGCGATTCGGGACGACACGGAAATCAGGGGATTTTTGGAATGCGAGGGATTTTGGCTATGGGAATTTTCTTAGATAACAAAATCATGTATGACCGAGCTATTCGATACTTAAAAGGGCAACCACATAGAGCAGATGACTTACCCTATCCGAGTGGACCTCCTATAAATGGTACCACCCCCACAAGTGCGTCAAATGAATATCAAACTGTTTATAGTTTAAATTCCATCGGAACAACAACGCCTGACTACGGATATAATGAAGTTATTCAACATTATGTCTATGAAAATGGGCAATGTCAAGAAAGTGCTAGAGACCAAGGACACGCTCTGTTGGGAGTTGCTAACCTGTTGACTATCTCTGAAATGGCATGGAATCAGGGTGATGATTTGTATAGCTTTTTAGATAATAGGCTACTCCTTGGAATGGAATATGCTTATCGCTATAACGCTTCCTTAAATTATTCATTCCCTGATCAGCCATCCCCTTGGGAACCCACCGTAGCATCAGGAGAATTTATCAGTAAAAAAGATAGAACAGGAAGATGGTTGGGGTTAAAAATAAACCCTTGGACGGAATCAGACTTAACAAGGCGACTCCGTGGCATCGGTTTTAAATTTGATACTGCTCCTATTGGCGAAATGATTTTGGGACATTACAGAGATCGAATGTCTTTAACTACCGACAAATACAAATGGACACAAAGAGCTTTTGATATTTCTACTCAAGAATTAGGAGTTGAAGGACAGGGTTTTGAAGTAGATTACCCAGGTTGGGGAGGCCTGACTTTTCACCGTCCGAACTTATGTGCAGGTGACCCTGTTAGTTTTGTCAATGGAACACCCGTTTTTGCAATGAATAATTTACCTGGAGTAATAGAAGCCGAAAATTTCGACTATGTTCCTGTGAATGGGCAAAACAAGACTTATTCAGATGCATCAACGACCAATACTGGCACTGCGTATCGTACTACAGAAGCCGTTGATATAGAAAACTGTTCGGAAGGCGGATACAATTTAACTTCTCTAGAAAATGGAGAATGGATTAATTATACGGTCGGTGTTCCGAAAACAGGTGTCTATAAATTAAGCATGCGTTACGCCTCTTTAATAGCAGGGGGTAAAATAGTAGTGGAATTTAATGGGAATAATAAAACAGGAGAAGTAACGATTCCATTTGGTGCTACAAATTCAACGGGTAGCCAAGACTGGCAAGAGCTAGCTCTTAGTACTTCTTTTACGCTAAATGCAGGAGTACAAAGTATGCGAGTAAAGATTTTAGGAGAAAGTAATGCCTTTCAAATTAATAGCTTTTCAGTTGCTTATGTAAGTGATATTTTACCGCAAACAATCACGTTTCCTTCACTACCAACAAAATTGGTAGGCACTAGTGACTTTTCTCCCAATGCAACAGCAAGTTCTTCTTTACCAATAACTTATACCAGCTCAAATACCGCAGTTGCAACTATTGTGAATAATCAAATTCACCTTTTAGGAGCAGGAACGACCATTATTACGGCATCTCAAGCGGGTAATGATACGTATTTACCCGCAACGAGTATCAGTAAAACCTTGGCAGTGGCGAGTATAGCCGCTGGGGACTATGTATCAACAGGTACGATGAACTGGAATGGCGGTACTTGGAATATATCGGACGGTAACGGAGGCTACACGGGCACTACAACAACAGCTCCTACTACAGGCAAAAATGTGTATATTTTAGCGGGGCATACAGTAACTCTCGCTACTACCGCAGGGGTTTGTAAAAACTTAACTGTACAAGCAGGTGGAACATTACTAGAAACCATCGGCTTGACAATCTCTGGAACAATGATTATGGATGGTACAATGAGTCATTCCGTTGCGGTTGTTGCAAACAGCGATGTCGTAATAGGAGGAACATGGACTGCTAATAACAATTTGACCGTAGCAAAAAATTATACCATTACTTCTACAGGAACATACAAGGGCACAACCACAGCAGGAGGTTCGGTCGTAAGTTTGACGGTAAATGGTACAGATGCTCTTATCCTAATAGATGGAACATTGGGGGCTACCACCACCAAAACAACGGGCGAAAGTATTCGCTTATATCCAGGTGGTGCAGGTACAACTACAATTACAGGTACTGGGAAAGTAAATATTGCTAGATTTCAGCCAACAGGAAATGCAACTCAGCATATCATCATTGATATGGATATGAATTTGGGCAATAATACTACTTCAACGAGTGGCACAAATACCTTTTCTCTTTTGGGCGGAACAGCCGAAAAAAAGTTAACTATCAATGCAGGGAAAACCGTCTCGCTAACCCATCCTAATGCGTCTTTTCATGCTCCAACAAATGCCACCGATGTAAATAGCAATACGGCTTTGGCATTGGGAGGAGTAGGAAATTATGGCAACATGATTTATAATATTAACGGAACATTAGACGTAAGTTTAAGTCCCTTTGTACTGTATACTAATGTTAATACAGCAACCCAAACAGCCAGTCAAGTAATCACGGTAAATGTAGGGAATACAGGGGTTCTCAAACTGGGAGCTAATGTAAGAATGGCAAAGAGTACAAGTACACAAAATATCTATATTAATGTGGCAGATGGAGGCATGATAGATGGTTCGAGCGTAGCCCTCAACACGACTACCGCTCCTGTTTCGTCTAACATTCATTCGTCTAATGGCACTTCGGTCGTATGGTTTACACTAAGCCCCAATGCCGTTTACAAACGATTGGTAAGTGCCAATGTTGCAACTCCTTATTGGATAGGAACATCTAATACCAATTATAATCCTGTGACGATAAACCCGACTACAGGAAGTGTCATTGCGGTTTCGTTACAAAATGGAATCTCTCCCACTGGTTTACTGGATACTACGCTTTCAAAGGCAATTAACCGCACTTGGAATATAAACCCTGTAGTTGCATCGGCATCTACGCTTACCTTTGGATACAATACGCAAGATGCCAATACCTTGGCAAACCCATCTGGGAATATGAAGCTATTGCATTATAACACGACTACCGCTTCTTGGGAAGCTTTAGGGACAGAAATTACCCCAACTACGGGACAAGGAACAAATTACGCCGTAAGCTACACAGGGGTAACCAACACCTCTTCTTTTGCTCTGAGCAATATTTTTACAATTCCTGTGAGTATTACGAATTTGGATGAAGCATACTGTTCCACTGCTATCCCCATCACATTAGAGGGCAGTCCCGCTGGTGGAACATTTAGTGTTGATGGCATAAATACAAATGTATTCTCCCCTGCTATTTTAGCAAATGGTAATCATGCTGTGACCTATATTTACTCCGATGGTATCAGTAAAACTACAAAGCTAGTCTCAATAATAAAGCCCACTAAGCCTACACTTTCTACGGATATAACTGTCTGTAAAGGTAGTTCTACAACATTGAGTGCGAGCAATTGTGAAGAAACTGTTACATGGTCAACAGGGCAAACGGGCGAAAGTATAGTGGTTTCTCCAACAGTAACCACCTCATACACTACAACTTGCTCTATTGGAGCCTGCACAAGTACACAGAGTAGCCCTGTAACAGTAACCGTATTGGATGCTACTACCCCAACAACGAGCGAAAATTTGTCCATCAATGAAGGTGACACAGTGACACTCACTACTACAGGATGCACAGGAGTAGTGAACTGGATGGACGCTATCACTCACAATGCCGTAAGCATGCCGATTAGCCCTAACAATACAACCACCTATCAGGCTGCTTGTCAAGTAACATCGAACGGAGTAACATGTACTAGTGCCAATAGTGCTATTGTAACAGTAGTAGTCCGGAAGAACCAACAGATTACATTCAATACGTTGAACCCTAAAACAATTGGCGATATGGATTTTGATGCAGGAGCTACATCAAGTGCTGGATTAGCTATTACCTATGCAAGTTCCAATACGGCTGTTGCTACGATTGTTAATGGAAAAGTTCACCTTGTTGGGGCTGGTACTTCGGTTATCACAGCATCTCAATCGGGTAACGAACTATACAACTCAGCAAGTGAAGTGAGTCAAACTCTGACGGTTATTCATCCTACTGTAGTTAAAGTGAAGTATCAAAATGCCGATAATGGGGTTAACAATAACATTGTGCGTCCATACTTGATGCTATATAACGAAGGAAATGTGGCTGTACCTTACAATGAGCTAACGATCCGCTACTGGTTTACTCCCGAAAATTATACCGGAATAAACGCATGGATAGATTATGCTCAACTTGGAAATAACAATGTAAAAATGAAATATGTACCAATAGCTTCACCTCGCAACGGAGCCCTAGGATACATAGAGTTTAGTTTTGAGGCATCGGCAGGACTTTTGGCATCTAACACAAATTCGGGAGTTATTCAAACTAGATTTGCCAATACTGACTGGTCGAACCTCAATGAAGTAGATGACTATTCCTACACTGTGCCAGTAAACGGTAATACATTCAGTTATAATGACCATGTCACCGTATATCGGAATGGACAACTTATTTATGGTATAGAGCCCAATGTGACGGCAAACATAACTGCCGTAAATGTTTATCTTGATTCTAAAAGTAATGTTAATTCAAATACCATCAGTACTTATTTAAAAGTTGATAATGTGGGTAATACCCCATTAAACTACGAGAATTTGAAAGTACGTTATTGGTTTACAAAGGAAGGAACAGCTTCTCTGAACTATTACCTTGATTATGCGAAAATAGGAGGGGCAAATCTCAATTCTCAATTTGTAACGATAAGTCCTTTAAGAACAGGAGCAAATACGTACATAGAATTAGGGATGAAACCATCTTTAGGCGTATTATATCCCCTTTCTACTACAGACAATATCCAGTATCGCATTGCAAAAACAGATTGGTCTAACTTTAATCAGGCAGACGATTATTCTTATACAACAGACAACAAAATGTCTTTGACCAATAAAGTAACTGTTTACTACCAAGGGCAATTAATTTATGGCATAGAGCCCACTCCAATCAATGCAGCCAAAATGGCTTTAGAGGAAGAAGCTCTCCATTTTGAAATAACTGTTTTGGGGAATCCTATCACTGACAACCAATGTCGTTTCAGCGTAAAGGGAGCTGATAATGAGCCTTTGCTAATTACGTTGCTCACCAGTACAGGTAACACCTTATTAATAAAAGACATAGTCACTTATCATCCAAACGAATCCTTATCCATTCCATTCGATAATTATGAAGCAGGAATGTACCTCCTAAAAGTAAGTACTGCCAAACAAGCAACGGTCATTAAAGTGATTAAGTAACATCTGATTATATTAGCCTAAAAAGTCGGTACTGAATTCAGTACCGACTTTTTCTTTTTTTCTAGATTTAGCCCATATTTTTTATCAAAATCGTTCTATAAAATCATAAAATTATTTCATATATAATATTTTGCTGTATCTTTGCTTAATCAATTAAGCAAAGATACAATCATGATACAGCAAAAGGCTTCTATTAAAGATACCAACACACGTCTTATTTTTCTTTGGAATGAGGCCAAAGAAGGTAACCGACAAGCATTTAATGCCTTATGTGAACATCATTATAGAATGTTGTTTAACTATGCTTTCACCTTGACAAAAGACCGAGAACTAATCAAGGATATTTTGCAGGACTTACTCTTGAATTTATGGGAGAAGCGAAATACCTTAGGAGATATTCATGCGATGAGTATCTATTTGATTAAGGCCTTACGCAATAATTTACTGTACCACAATCGAAAAAATAAGTTTAATTATGTCGATAACTTCTTCGATTCTGAGGAAGATTATCTTTCTGATTTTAGCACAGTAGAAGGTGATATTATCAACTATGAAATTTACTCTCAAAATGAAGTTCGTGTTCGTAAAGCATTAGAACTTCTTCCCAAGCGTCAACGAGAAGTGCTATTTCTGAAATTTTATCAAGGCAAAACCTATAGCGAAATAGCCGATATTATGGCTATCAACCCACAATCAGTAGGCAATCATATCCAAAAAGCATTTTCAACACTACGAACACTCCTACCAAGCGACTGGCAATTCGCTTTTCTTATTTGCCTGTGGAGTCAGTAATTTTATTTTCATACCAAAAGCTTAATCGTTTAATTAAACTATTGTTTGCCAATTGATGGGTTTTACTCAAGGCACTCTTAATCATTTGGAGCGTCTCTTGTTGCATCTTTCTTTTCATTATATTTCCAAAAACAACCTTAAAATCGTCTTCATTATGAAAAATACTTTCCCTGAGTTGGATAACTACTCGTTAGAAGACTCTGATTTACTCATTTCATTGAATCGGTCAGACTCCGAATCAATTATTCACACTAAATTTAGGGAAAGTGAATTAGCAGGTATGGAGCAGCTTTATAAGATGTATTACGCTGTTTTGTGTAGTCATGCGGTTCGTTTTGTTACTTCCAAAGAAATTGCAGAAGATATTGTTTCCGATATTTTCTACGAATTTCAGACAAAACAACTTCATCTGAGTATTACTATTTCCTTTCGAGCGTATCTATTTGCATCCGTTCGTAATCGCTCTTTCGACCATGTCCGGACCGAAATCAGACATAAAAAAACATCACTTGATGGAGCCTACATGGTAGCTTCAGAAACTGAAAATAACCCAGATTCCATTATGCAATACGAGGAGCTTAGACACGACGTAGAGTTTGCCATTAATGGAATGCCCATCAAACGGAGGCAAGTATATATCATGCACCGCTTTGAAGGTAAAAAATACCAAGATATTGCCGAGGACTTACAACTCTCCATCCGAACGGTAGAAGCCCACTTGTATCAGGCCACCAAGCATATTAAAGAAATAATTCAAAAAAAATGGACTATTTTTTAATATTTACTAAGTAGTTCCTTTTTCTCATTCGTCTTTATAATCAGTAAAGTATCTGTACAAACTATTATTCTTATGAAACAACCGCCTATTTCTCGTGCTGTGTTGATCAACTACCTAGAAGGTAAAGCAAGTGCGTTTCAGAAACAAGCAATAGATGAATGGATTAAAAATCCTCAAAATAGCGACTATTTCTACCAAGTACTAGAAGAATGGGAGTTACAAAACTTACGCTATGTCGCTTCTCATGAAGAGGGGTTTCAAAAACATTTAGCCAGATTAAATGCCCAAGAATCCATTGCTGTTCCACTCCATTTTTCAAGAAAAAAATACTGGGCAATGGCTGCTTCCATTGCTTTTGTGCTATGCCTTGGGGCTGGCTATTTCTTCAAGGATTGGATTCAATATAAAAACATCCAGACCGCTTACGGCGAGACGAAAGAAATTACACTTGAAGATGGTAGTGTAGTGTACTTAAATGCTAACTCTAGCTTAAAAGTACCTCGATTTGGATTTGGCTCGTCCACCCGAACGGTAGAACTAAGTGGTGAAGCGATTTTTTCGATTAAGCATACACCGACCGACCAAAAGTTTATTGTACATACACAGAATAAATTTGACGTAGTGGTCTTGGGAACGGAATTTACTGTTTTTAGTCGAGCAAGAGGGTCAAAAGTAGTCTTAAAGAAAGGCAAAGTCAATCTGCAATATCATACCAAAGTAGGAATAAAACAGCTTATCATGGCTCCAGGGGATTTGGTGAGTTTATCAAAAGTAGATCAGACTATCATCAAAAAAAAAGTAGCTCCTGAGGATTTCGCTGCTTGGAAAGACCATGAATTTGTCTTTAATCAAATTACTATGAACGAATTATCAACCATTTTTTATGAAAACTTTGGGTTAACGATTCAAATACAAGATAAAACGATTCAAGAAATGACACTTTCTGGATCATTTAAAGCCAATAATGCACAAGAATTATTAGAAGTACTCACTAGAACCGCTGGGTTGAATTACCAACAAGAGGGAAATGTTATTATCATTTCAGAAACCAAGTAATAATCTCCATATAATTATGCAAAAAAATAGACTACCATTATTCCTGGGTGCTATGCTAATGATTGTGCAACCTAATATGGCACAATTATTAGCTAGTGCTTCGACTAGCGTAGGCAAGCTCCAAGTCAATAAGGAGCAAACTTCTAAGAAGAGCCTTAAAGAAATTCTACTCGACCTGAAACGTCATTATAAAATTAACATTTTATTTTTCGACAAAAACGTAGAAGGCTTTTGGATTGAAACAAACGGAATCGAATTAACCGATAAGTTAGACCAAAACCTTGACAAATTGCTTAAAGGTTTAAGTCTTTCTTATACCAAAGTATCGGCAGATTCGTATGTGATTGCTCCAAGCCCTTCAAAAAAAAACACATTAAACGAACTTCAAGCAAGTACAAACACATCTGAGAGTAAAAATAACATTCAGGATATTGTCATAGAACAGACCGTTACAGGAAAAGTGGTTGACACAGATGGACAGCCACTTGTAGGTGTAACCGTTAGTGTCAAAGGAACAAACCGAGGCACTGCGACAGATAAAAATGGGCAGTTTAAAATTAATGTTCCTAACGAAAACAGTCTTTTAGTATTCAGTTTTATTGGCTACAAAAAATACGAAACTAGAGTAGGAAAGCAGGCAATTATCAACGTCTCTTTGACAGAAGATAACACAGCCTTAGCAGAAGTACAAGTAGTGTCAACAGGGTATGGTTCTATCAATAAAAAAGACCACACAGGAGCAACTGGTTCAGTAAAAATGGCTGATTTTGAAAAAGCTCCCGTTCGGTCTTTCGATGAAGCCTTAGCTGGACGCTTGGCTGGTGTACAAGTTACTTCTCCAGACGGACAGCCTGGGGTAAATGCTGACATTGTCATTCGTGGAACAGGAACACTTACGGGTAGTGCCTCTCCCCTTTTTGTAATTGATGGATTCATTCTAGAATCAGCTAATTACAATGCCCTTAACCCTTCTGATATTGAGTCGATTGAGGTACTGAAAGATGCTTCCGCTACTGCTATTTATGGAGCAAGAGGAGCTAATGGAGTAATCATTGTGACAACGAAACGAGGTAAATCCGAAAAATCGACTATTACCTATAATGGCTACTTTGGCACGCAACAAATTGCCAAAAAAATGAGCCTACTGAGTGCTTATGAATTCGTTCGTTTGCAATCGGAGCTAAATCCCACTTTTGCGGCAACGAACTATTTTACGGATGGGAAAACGCTTGAAAGCTACCGAGATGTGCAAGGTATCGACTGGCAAGATAAAATGTATAAAGATGCTCCTTTTCAAAATCATGCCTTATCATTAGCAGGAAAGTCAGGAAAGACTTCTTATTTACTTTCTGGAAATTTCACTGACCAACAAGGACTCATCATTAATAGCGGTTTTAACCGTTATCAAGGACGCTTTGTCTTAGACCAACAAGTTAATAGCAAACTAAAAATAGGAATTACAACAAACTATGGGATCACAAGCAGTTATGGTAATGTAGTAAATACGCAAACTGTATCAGGAAACTCAGGTTCGGTAAATGACCAAAATTATAACTTAATCTATAATATTTGGACATTTCGCCCTGTAAGTGGTACGATGAGTGCCGCTGAATTAGAAAATATTGTAGAAGACGCTAACTCAACAAACTCAGACCAAGACCGATTTAATCCTTACATTCAAGCAACCAATGAAATAAATCAGAAGAGTTCGACTGCTTTTTCGAGCAATGGTTATTTAGAATATCTCTTGAATAAACATTTTAAATTACGGATTACAGGGGGTATTTCATCGACTAGTGATGAGCAGCTACGTTTTTATAACAGTAATACCAAAACAGGAAGTCCTTTAACCTTTAGAGGTGCGACTAATGGCCCTAACGGTTCGGTTGTCAACGCTGGAACATTTAACTATCAGAATGAGAACCTACTTTTTTACGATACTAAAATTAGTAAAAACCATACCATTGGTCTTTTGGCAGGTTTTACAATCCAAAAAAATACGAATAAAGTACGCTCATTTAGTGCTTTACAAGTACCCAATGAGACTTTAGGAATCAATGGTTTAGATGAAGGAACTCCTTTTAATGTAGGATCTGCATCCTCACTCAATACGATGATGTCTTATTTAATGCGAGCTAATTATAGCTATAAGTCGAAGTACAGTATTACTGCTAGTATGCGAGCAGACGGCTCTTCTAAATTCCGCCCAGCCAATCAATGGGGGTATTTCCCTTCGGGAGCGGTTGCTTGGCGTTTTGCAGAAGAAGCGTTTATGAAAAAACTACACAACGTGCTGTCAGAAGGGAAACTACGTGCCAGTTATGGAATTACGGGAAATAACCGTGTGAGCGATTTTGCTACCTATGCAACCATTACTACACCCTTTAACAGCAGGTATGCCTTCAACAATACAGCTATTATTGGCTCAGCTCCAGCAACCATCGAAAATCCTGACTTAACTTGGGAAACCTCATCGATGCTTGATATTGGTTTAGAGCTAGGGTTTATCAATAATCGTATCAACCTAGAAGTGGACTACTACAAGAAAAAAACATACGATTTACTCTTAAACTCGACTATTTCTAGTACCACAGGATTTTCGACTATGACTCGTAATGTAGGCGACGTGATGAATGAAGGCCTAGAATTTACCTTGAATAGTTTAAACATTAAAAGAAAAAATTTTTCATGGAGTACCAATTTTAATATTTCCTTCAACCGAAATCGAGTACTACGTTTATCAAGCAATGAAAACTCAATGTTATCCAGTGTAAGTGGCTCTTTCTCGGGCAATTTAAGTGGATATAACTCACATATAGCAGCTATAGGAGGACCTGTCGCACAGTTCTATGGATTTATCTCAGACGGTTTGTACCGCATGTCTGACTTTTATGTTTCTCAAAATGGAAGTAATACCTTATATACTTTAAAAGATGGTATTCCTTATTATGGATCATCAAAATCGTCGATTCAACCTGGCGATGTGAAATTTAAAGATTTAAATGGAGATGGTATCCTTAATGCAAACGACAATACAGTGATTGGTAATCCTTTTCCTGTACATCTAGGAGGGTTTTCCAATGCGTTTACCTACAAAGGTTTTGACTTAAACGTCTTCTTCCAATGGTCGTATGGCAACGATGTGATGAACGCTAATAACATTATGATGTTGGGAAATACCACCGGCGATGATAGAGGACTCGGGATGAATATGTTCGCTGCCTATGCTGACCACTGGACATTGACGAATCAAGACGCTGAGCATCCTCGAGTAAAAGCGAATGCTATTGGTATGAGAGCCTATGCTAGTCGCTTTGTAGAAGACGGATCATTCATTCGTTTAAAGACCATTTCACTAGGATATAATGTGCCAGCAAAATTATTGAAAAAGGCAAACATTACAGCTTTACGTATTTATGCTTCGGCACAAAATATCAAAACGTGGACGAATTACACAGGGCCAGATCCTGAAGTTTCTACTAAAAACAGTAGTTCCTTAACACCTGGGTTTGATTTTTCTCCCTACCCTCGTGCCAAGGTGGTGGTGTTTGGCTTAAATCTTACCTTTTAAATCCAAACCAATGAATAGTTTTTGATAAACAATCAATTAGATTTTATTAGACATTATGAAAAAGATACAGTATTTGATAATTTGTGGACTCAGCCTTGTAGGTCTTAGTGCTTGTAAAGCATTTTTAGAACCTACTCCTGAAGACTTTTCTTTAACCACTAACTTCTATCAGAACGAACAACAAGTAACCTATGCTTTAACGGGTATTTATGCTAATTTAAAGAACTCTGCACTAGGAGAAAATTACTTAGTACGTTGCACAGCTTCTTCAGACGAAGGATATTTCTATAATGCCACTGACCCAGGACCCTCTACTTTTAACAACGTATCAAGCGATACGTATATTAGTGCAATATGGACAAGTGCTTATACATCCATCAATTTTGCTAATAATTTATTAGATAATATCGAGCGTTCTACAGGCTTATCGGCAGGTGTCAAGAATCGTGCTATTGGAGAAGCTAAGTTTTTAAGAGGGTATTATCACTTTATTTTAGCTCAATGGTTTGGAGATATTCCTTTACACCTTAAAGCGAGTGCGTCCTATGAAGACGGTATCCGAGAAAGAACACCTGTAAAACAGGTTTATGACCAGATTATCAAGGATATGACGGAAGCCGATTCCTTGTTATACGACCAAACGACTACCAAATTGGGCTATCCAGAGCGAGTAACAAGCGATGCTGTAGAAGGAATTTTGGCAAGGGTCTGTCTCTTTGCCGCTGGAGAGCCTGTAAATGATACCAAGCGTTATCAAGATGCCTTATTCTGGGCTACTAAATTAGTTGCCTCAGGAAGACACAGTTTAAACCCTGATTTTAAGCAAATATTTATTAATCAAATTCAAGATAAGTACGACGTTAGAGAAGCTATTTGGGAAACGGCTTACAATTATATTTCATCTACTTCTGCCTTAAATACCTTAGGAGTTGTGGGTGTTTATGGTGGAGTTAGTCAGACCTATAGCCCTACAGTCAACGGTGTAGTGGCATACGACAGCGGATATGCGTACGGGTACCATAAAGTTCATCCTCGTTTATATAAGGCATACCAAGCTGGTGATACTCGTAGAGATTGGACTATCGGTAACTATAATTACACAAATGCCGTGAAAACCTATCTATCTCCTACTCAACTTTGGGAGCGAATGCCTGCCAAATGGCGTAGAGAGTATGAGAGAATAACCAGAAGTCAACAACGTGGTAGTGCCACAAATATGCCTTTATTACGCTATTCCGATGTCTTGTTAATGTTGGCAGAAGCTGAAAATGAGGTTAATGGACCAACTGCTATTGCCTATAATGCTGTAAATCAGGTAAGAAGAAGATCGTTTACGACAACTCCTGTAGTAGATTATATTACAATGACCAACCAAGGAACAGGTTACACAGGAGTTGGCTATACCAATGCCCCAACGGTGACAGTGACTGGAGGGGGTGGTACAGGAGTCAGGATTTTGGCGACAGTAGTCGGTGGTAAAGTACAGTTGATTTTGACGAATCAAGGTAGCGGGTTTAACTCCGCCCCAACCATCACGATTGGAACAGCATGGACTCCCAATACCGCCTATACAGTCGGGACACAAGTGGTCGCTAATGCTAAATTATATACCGTGACTACTGCGGGGACAAGTACAACTACAGCACCATCTCAAGCAAGTGGGGCATCTACTGCTGCTACAACGGGTGCTGTATTCACCTATGCAGGTGTGCCAGCAACGGCAACAGCAACTATTAGTGCAACACCTGTGGTAGATTTGCCAACAGGGCTTTCTAAAACAGCATTCAAGAAAGCTATTCAAGACGAACGTTACCGAGAATTAGCCTTTGAAAGTCTTCGTATAGGAGATTTGAGACGCTGGGGAATTTTGGTTTCAACCATTAAGGGAATGGCTAATGATATTAATGGACTAACAACGGATATTTCAGCGGCAGCAACAGCTTTTGCGGCTCCTGCTTTAGCTCCTGTAAATAATATCTCGGCACGAGATATCTACTGGCCAATCCCTATCAGAGATTTAATATTAAATCCTAAGATGAAACAAAACCCTGGCTTTTAATTCACTAATAACAAGAAGATAAGTACTCGTTGATAAATAGTTTATGTTATGAATTGTGTCAAAATATGGTATAAGTTGCTAGATAATAGCAGCTTATTAAAACTTTGAACATTAAACTTTAAACCGACGACTACTTACCTAGAAACTTCTTAACATAAGGTACTACCATGAAAAAAATACACATTATATTACTACTGCTTTTACCAGCACTGGTAGTGGGTTGCAATACCGTAGAATTTGTGAATCCTACCTTCGAGGTAACGACAGATTCAACCACCTATAAAGTCGGTCAAAATGTAACTTTTAAATTTACAGGACAGGCCGATAACGTCTCTTTCTATTCTGGAGAACTAGGCTTTACTTATGCCAACCGCAATAAAATAACGGGAGACAGTGCTATAAATCAATTGTCTTTTAATACGCTATGCACCGCCACAGGTCAAACGAATAATTTAAGTGTATTGGTCTCAAAAGACTTTTCGGGAATCATGGATACAGTCAATATCAAAAAGGCAACATGGACGGATATTACAAGTAGAGCGAAACTAGCAACCACCACCACAAGTGTCGCTTCGGGTACGATTGACGTATCGGATTTTCACTCCACAAGAGATACCCTATTTGTCGCATTTAGATATAAAAGCACGCCCTCTAGTACTGCTAGTAGAGCAAGGTCATGGACAGTAAGTAGATTTTCTATGACAAATACTTTCCCGAATACTGCTACTTATACGCACAATACCTCAATATCAGATATTCGCTTGGCTGGAATGCAAACCATTAGCATGAAAAGTGATACACTAAAATGGGCACTAGGAGGCTCTCTGGTATTTCCGCAAGGATTAGTAGATTATAGTGCAGGGGGAGACGACGATTGGGCAATTTCAAAACCCTTTAATTTATCTAAAATTACACCCGATGTAGGCATTTTTGTTAAAAATACCTCTCAGTTAGTTACTAGCTATGTTTATCAATTTAAAAAAGCAGGAACATATAAAGTAACTTTTGTCGGAAGCAACATTGCGAAAGACAATACGGCAGAAGTCGTCAGAGAGCTAACTATCAGGATTATTCCTTAGGCCTTTACTTCAAATTACTTGTAATTTTATTAATGAAATGTTCTCAACGAGAACAAAAATAAGTGTATAGTCTAACGTTTAAAGCAGTTTGTGCTAAATAATATTCTATTAAATCGTGAGACTATTCATTGAAACTGTGTCAGGTAAAAATAAAACTTCTTGTTAAATTTTTACCTGACACAGTTTTCTTATGAAGACAAATAACGATTTTGAGTGATATGGAGTCTCGGTTTGATGCTTTGATTTCAAAAAGTAAGCCATTAAGCAATTCCACTATGAAGCCTTTACAGCGGCAAAGCACTAACAGGCACTGATACGATGCTTAAACACTTTTTGTAAGGAGAGTTAGAAAATCATTTATCTGAATCAAAAGCAATGCTGGTAGTTGTAAATTAGAAATACCTCGTGACCGTAATGGCAGTTTTAGTCCTGAAATAGTTCCAAAAGACAGCTAGTTTTGACTGACACGCCAGAACGTCAAATTTTATCTATGCCTCTCTTTCCTGTACTCCTCGCTATATGGGCATGGCATGAGTTACTCTTCCATCAATGAGCAAATGAATGAACGGTATGGTTACCAACTTTCAGTAGGTGAATTATCAAGTATTATAGACCAAATAATACCAGCTCTGAAAGAGTGGCAAACACGTCCATTATCAAGGTTATATACCGTAGTATGGCTGAAAGTGAAGAACTAGAGGGAGTGTTCACTATACTGTGTCAGATATTTTGTAAACTTTCTGACACAGTATAGGAAATACCTTAATAACTATAGAACGCTCCCCTCCTTCTCCGCCTTCTTACTCAAAAACTCATCTTCATCCATACTCCAGGACTTTTTATAGTTGAAAA
>JBMLRK010000460.1:0-5154 GCA_049241065.1 Spirosomataceae bacterium | reverse complement strand
GGCAAAAGGTCGTAACCTCGTATCATGCGTAACCACCGCAACGGCCTTTCCTTGTTTTGCTAACTCCTTCAATTCCCTCATCACGATACCCGCACTATTGAGGTCAAGGGATGCTGTAGGTTCATCGCAAAGCATTATTTCGGGATTAGTAACCAAGGCTCTTGCAATGGCTACACGTTGTTGTTGTCCTCCGCTTAAATCGTTGGATAGGTTGTTCATTCGGTCGCCCATTCCTACTTTAACTAATGCTGCTGTTGCTTGTAGTTTTGCTTCTTTATCACTAACCTCTTGCAGTATTAGTGGCATCATTACGTTTTCTAAAGCTGTAAGTGGTGCTATTAGATTAAATCGTTGAAAAATAAAGCCGATTTTATGTAATCGAAATTCAGCTAATTTACTTTCGCTTAACTCATTCACTTTCACATTGCCAATCCATACTTCTCCGAAACTGGGGTAAATCACACAGCCAAATAGAGAAAGCAACGTCGTCTTACCAGAACCAGATGGGCCAATAATTAGCAAGAGTTCGCCAGCCTTTAATTCGACGGTACTTGCTTTCAATGCAGTAATAATTGAATCGCCAGCTTTGTATTCTTTACCTGCATCTACAACCTTGGCTACAATTTCATTAGTAACCATCGCTATTACTTCCACATTTCATACTGCATTATTTTTCGTTGTAAAAAATCTTAAACTACGCTACAAAGATCATCGCTATTCATGCCGAAAACCTTACTCAATTAGACATAAGAGTTACATCATTCACACATTATCAGGATTGTTGTTGATTATTCATCAGTGCATAAACGCCAATGCGATGTTGAACTAAAGTATCCCCTGTAAAATAGGACAGTGTATTCTCGGTCATTTTCTTAGGCAAAAGAATGTCTAAACACTTTTATTAACAATTGTCATTTTTTGAGAAAAGCTCATATATTCTGGCATACTTTTTGACGATTTTATAAGAGGCTTTCGACATAAAATTAATCGATGCTAACACCAACGTATAGTTATAAAAATAGTGCATAATTTGTCATTTAATCCGTCTTTGTTAAGTTTATTAGTAATGACCAATCTGCCGATGATAGTATATTCAAACAATTAGGTCAATTTTTTCTCTTCACGCAGAGTTTGCTCTACTTGAGCTCATTCAAGATGCCCATGTCATTTTGTAAGAACGTTATATGTCTTACTTAGGACTATGTGTATTTTATCTACATCCACGCTTAATTTATATTCCAATCTCTCTATAAAACATAGAGCAAGTATTCTTTTGTGTTCGTGAATTTTATTATACTTAATACATCAATAAATTATGAAACTTTTCCTAGGAATCTTTTTTACGTTGTTTTCATTACAAATTACTGCTCAAGTAGCTGGGACAGTTTTTAAAGATTACAATATTAATGGAGTTCAAAACACGACAACCTCTTTGACTGAGGTTGGTCTTTCAGGTGTTACTGTCAAAGCATACAATGCCTCCAATGCTCTTTTAGGGAGTGGGACTACTGCCTCAGATGGTACATACTCCATTGCAGGCATTACGGGTAAAATTCGTTTAGAATTTGATGTACCAGCACCTTTTTATGCAACAAAAGGTGCGATTAGTAATACCGTTACTCAGTTCTTAACTGTACCAAATGGAGGTTTAACCAATGTCAATTTAGGGGTAAATTCCCCTGCTGATTATTGCCCAGGAACGCCCAATGTCATTGTTGCTTGTTATGTAAGTGGTGATCCTATACCTACTGGTACAGGAGTGAGTGGTACTTATGATGCTTTGGTTTCGTTCCCTTATGGCATTGCTGATCAATCTACTACAGCTCCTACACACTTGGCTACTGCTTCGGAAATTGGCCCTGTTTGGGGGGCAGCCTATCAACGAGAATCTAAAAAGTTATTCATGGGGGCTTTACTCAAACGTCACGTGGGCTTAACGAGTGCAGGTCTTGGAGGTGTTTTTACTTCTGATTTTTCGGGTTCAGTAACCGCACCTGTTAATAGTCTTTATGTTGATTTAGAAGACTTAGGGATAGATTTAGGACAATCGCTCTTAGGTACGAGGAGTTTACCTTCAATTCCAACAAGTTCAAGTAATGATTCAGCAGCCTTTGACTTAGTCGGTAAAGTAGGCTTAGGCGGGATGAGCATTTCGGATGATGGAACAGCACTTTATACGATCAATTTATATCAGAATAAATTAATAAAAATTGCGATTGGTACACCTGCCAAAGCTGGAGCAAGTATTGTGAGTAGTGATATTACACAAATTAGCTTGCCTACTCCCAATTGTACAGGTGGTGCAGCACGACCTTTTGCCATAAAATATTACCAAAATAAGGTTTATGTAGGAATGGTTTGTACAGGAGAATCAGGCGGAACATTGAGCGATATGTTTGCGTACGTCTATGTATTTGATCCTGAAACAGGTACGTTTAATACCACTCCGTTAGTTTCTTTTTCACTCGATTATGCCAAAGGGAAAGTACATACCTTAGAAACTCCTGCTAAATGGAATCCGTGGATAAGTGATTTTACATCCATGTACGTTGGGGCTTCTTCTGCCGCTGGTCAAAGAACCATGTTACCACAGCCTATGTTGTCTGACATTGATTTTGTTGATGATGGGGATTTGGTGCTAACGTTTATGGATAGAGCAGGGCATCAATTAGGCTACAAACAAAGAGGGACAACAGGAACTACTTCAACGTTTAATGGCTATATTGGTGGGGATGTGTTACGGTTAAGAAATATTAGTGGAGTTTGGACGCTTGAAAATAATGGCGTTGTGGGTACAGGGCCTACAGCATCCACAGGTTGTGGAGTAGGAAATAACCAAGGGCCAGGTAATGGAGAGTTTTTCTGTAATGATCAATTTACTGGAATTTTAACGAGTGGTCAGCCTCCTGTTGAAATACATCAAGAGACAATTCAAGGAAGTACGTTTACGATTTCTGGTAAGAAGGAGATATTAACAACTGTGATGGATCCACTTTCCACATGGTCTGGCGGAACATCGTGGTTTAGTACTGATAATGGACAAACTGCCAAACGTTACCAAATTTACTCAACCACAGGTGATGGAGGTGTCACTTTCGGAAAAGCCGGAGGTTTAGGAACGGTAGAATTAGCTTGTGCTCCTCAGCCAATCGAAATTGGAAATCGAGTATGGAAAGATAGCAACAAAGATGGGATTCAAGGAGCAGATGAAGAACCTTTGGTGGGCGTAACCGTTAAATTATACGATGCAACAGGAACAACGGTGCTTGGGTCAACGACTACCGATACAGATGGAAGATACTTTTTCTCATCAGATGCAGGTACCGATGCAACAGGAATAGCTTATAATGTTAGTATAAATCCGTTTACGAACTATCAAATAAAAGTTACTAGTATCGGTACTGACCCTTCGGTGGCGGGTATTCATTTAGTTGATGTAACCACAGCACTTGGTGAAACATCTGGTGCGGTTAACTCCAATACCACGATGACTAATAATGATGCTTTTTTGGTGTCGGGTATTCCAACAATTTCATTAAAAACAGCAGGTTCTGGTCAAAACATTCATAGCTATGACATTGGATTTATTTGCGTGCCTCCTACGGTAGGAACTCCTGTAGCTACTGCGGCTACTTGTACTGGGTTGGTTGCTAACAATGATGCTACAATAGCTATTTCAGGAATAGTAGGAGGTGATAAATATAGCTATGGAACAGACACTACTAGCTTTACTTATGCATCTGCAACGGCATTGTCTGGTTCTACGATTAATATTTTAGGTCTGACAAACCCTAGTGCGGCGACAACCTATTACATTCGAGTATATAATGCTTTAGACGCATGCTTTACAACGGTTCAAGTAGTATTAACCCCCACATCTTGTGCTTGTACACCACCTGTAGTAGGAACGCCTCTTGCTACGAAAGTTACTTGTAATGGAGCCACGGCTAATAGCGATGGTAAGATAGATATCGCTGGAATTTCTGGAGGAGATAAATATAGCTACGGCACAGATACACTCGCTTTTTCTTACGCAGCAGCAACATCGTTTTCAGGTTCTACGATTAATATTAGTGGCTTAGCTAATCCAAGTGTTCCGACTACTTACTACATTAGAATATATAACGGTAGAGATGTCTGCTATAAAACAGTTCAAGTGATATTAGAACCGATGCTTTGTTTTACTTGTCCAAATACAACATACCAACTTTGTCCTGGCGAAAGTTATACATTAAGCACAAGCATTGGTGCTACAGGAATTCAATGGTTTAAAAATGGAGTGGAAATTGCCTTGCCAGAAGGGGCTGCAAACTCCCTATTAGTTACCAGTATTGGAACGTATAGTTATACCTCATTATCTTCTGGGGGTATCTGTAAAGATAGTACTTGTTGTCCAGTAGTTATTGTTGCAGGTACTAATTGTTGTATCAAGCCAACCCTAGGAACACTCACAGCCACTCCTTCAACTTGTATAGGATCTAATGCGAGTAACGATGCCAGTTTATACTTGTCTAGCATCACTAATGGTTTAAGTTATAGTTATGGCACGGATACCTCCGCCTTTAGCTATAGCTCAGCTATTAGTTTCACTGGTTCAAACTTAACCATACAAGGAATCGCTAATCCTACCGCTCCGACGACTTATTATGTCCGAGTATATAATGGTAGTGCAAACTGTTTTACGGATATACAAGTAGTCTTAAATTCAACAGTATGTAATACCCCTTGTAATTCTCCTAATTGTTTAGGGATTCAACTAAAGAAGAACTAAAGGTCAATTACAATTATCGCATACTGTATCAAACAACATCGTTGGACTGAATTAGACAACTAAAAATACCCCAATGTACTTGAGTATGTTGGGGTATTTTACAGTAAAGGGAGTTTCATGAAAAAGATTTAATGAGCTTTCTAATTCTTCTACATATTACGCAACACATCTCAAAGTAATGATAGATATTCTATTATTTACTTTTCCCAAAGCAGGAGAAAAACTAGCCATCAACAAGACTATCAAAAGTAAACATGGCAACATGATTAAGTGAAATAACTCTTCCAAATGTTAAGCAGTATATCTCGAATTAATAATAAAATGGAATTTCCAAACTTGTATACTTAGTCGGTGTTCTGGAACGTTTGTACATAACATGACTA
>JBMLRK010000459.1:0-1173 GCA_049241065.1 Spirosomataceae bacterium | reverse complement strand
ACGATAAGGCCCCACAATACCATCTGCTGCTCTGTTGCCATCGGTGTCTAATATGCCGTTTTTATCCGTTCTCACCACTCCTTGATCCACAAAATCCCAGAGGAAACCACCTGCTGCGAGCGGAGTAGCCCACATTTTCTCCCAATAATCGTCTAAGCCAGCCCCATGTCCACCGTCGTACATCCCATGCAAAAACTCCGTTGGCATGACCATGCTATGCCCATGATCATAATTACTGATTCCGTAGTTGTAGTCACGATAATGTTGAGTATCGAAGCCACCAAAATCTTCCCATGCGTGAATAACATGACGTTTTTGAATATCTTCTTGAGCAAATAGACTATCTAATTCGTAATTATGTCCGCCTTCGTTTCCATTAATCCACATCAAAATAGCAGGGTGATTTTGGTCGTGTACCATCAATTCATGCAAACGCTTTGTACCTGTTGGCGTATCGTAATGCCCATGCCAACCCGCCAATTCGTCCAAGACAAAAAGCCCCAATGAATCACAGACCTCTAAAAAATGGTCGTCAGGAGGATAATGCGACATTCTTACCGCATTCATGTTCATGTCTTTCATTAAACCAACATCCAGCAAACTGATTTTTTTACTAAGCGTTCTACCCGAATTTGGCCAAAAAGAATGACGATTCACACCTTTTAATTTTACTTTTACCCCATTTACATAAATGCCATCTCGCTCCTTTATCTCTACTGTTCTAAAGCCCAATTGCTTCGTAATCACATGCACGACTTTCCCTTTTCTCAGGAGACTCACGACCAATTTATATAAAACAGGCGTTTCGGAAGTCCACGTTTTTATGGCAGGATATTGATTCTTTATTTCGAGTAACGTTTGCCCAACAGTCACTTTCGTAGAAATTGCTGCTCCTACTTTTTTGCCCGAAACATCGTGCAATTGAGCGAATACTTCCATTGGCTCGGTAATGCTCTGTAGCTTCACTTGAGCCTTGAGTTCGCCCGTTGCTTTGGCATCGATGGCTATCTGTTCAATGTGTTGTTGTGGTAAAACTTCCAAATAAACAGGTCTGAAAATTCCCCCAAAAATCCAAAAGTCACCCTTTCTTTCTGCTTCATTAACCGACTGGTTTTGAGAATGTTTACTTACCGTTACTTCCAAAAGATTATCCGTATCAAACTTCACAAGTTT
>JBMLRK010000458.1:4734-14706 GCA_049241065.1 Spirosomataceae bacterium | reverse complement strand
AGATAGGCTGTCCTATAAGCTCATCTGTGTCATAGCCATACTGGGCGTTGGCATAGCGATTTGAAGCCACTATCATTCCGTCCTGATCCACCATGACAATACCTATGGCCGATTCCATAAAAAGGGCTTCAAATATGCTGTCGTTTGCCTTGAGAGATTCTTTTATCATTGAACTCAAAATTTTATTAATAAGGGATAAATAAGAACTGCTTAGAATAGCCCTACGATATGAAGTATCAAAAGCAATGAGTTGCTTGGTGGTCTATGTTTCGGCGTGCTTACTTATTCTGCAAAATTTTAAAAAAACATCATCTTTTTTACTGACGATAATTATGCTAAGATATGATTTATATAATGATAATGCTACGAAAAAATGCCGAATTTTGAAGTGTCAATAAAGCAGTAAAACACAAATTAATATCATGGAAGAGCAAGTATATCAGAGTGACAATACGTTCAAATTTGAAGTGTATCACCGTGAAAACCAACGTTGGCTTAATTCGTTAGCTTTTTATGAAGACGAAAATGTTTATTTATGGGGATTGATAAAGCAAGTCCAAAAAGAAAATAAACGTTATGAAATGGCCAATTGTATGTTTATTGCAGAACGTGGTGTTAGTATGTATGAAGCAGAAATTGAAGAGTTAAAAGAGTTAATCAAGAAAGAGGAGCTTAGTTTTTGTGATGATGCTCAAGGGAAAGATTTTCTTTTTGGAGACGAAATCTATGCGAGACACTACGAAATCAGAGAGCAATTTCATGGTTTTGAAGAACGTTTCTTAGCGAATAAGAAAGCACTTTATTCTTGCTTATCCAATAACTTCAAATGCAAGTTTACCGTGGCGGATTAGTAACAGTTTGAGAGGATGAATTGTGGATTTTAGGTATTTCAATGTACAAACGTTTAAGTCCTAAAAAGCCGTCGTTTAAGTTATATTTGACCTATTAAGCGTTAGAAAATTATCTAGTAATAAACATCAATAAACGACAACACAAAGCTATGAATATAAATCCAGATGTCTTCAAATTTGAAATATGTCATCATGAAAATATAAAGTGGAGTGAATCAATGGTTTTTTATGCAGAAGAGTTGACTTATTTTCAAAAACTACTGAAAGAAGTATTTGAGAAAAATAGCAATCCAGCGATTAAAGAGCAAGTGGTTCATTTTCAACAGAAAGCTCAAACCTTGAGTGATCAGTTATATCATTTGGCTTTGGGAATTATCAATCAAGAAAAGGTCTTTGCAGAATATGCCCAAGGGGATAAATTCCTTTTTAGCGAGCAAATAGAACTCATTCACCAGCGTCAGCAAGTAGCGTTTGACCAGTCTGAACGTGAGTTTTTACGTATCAAAAAAGAGTTGTATGACTTTTTAAAGAAAGCATTATAGCGAAAGCTTGTCAACTCACATCTTTATTAGAGGTGTGACGTACTTCAAAAACGAGGTATGTAAAGGTTGACAAGACAAATTAAAGAGATTAACAAGTGGTTTAGAGATAGGTCAAAATGGTTCTTCTACTGGGAGAACCATTTTTGTTTTTGGAGGGCGTACTAAAAGCTGTAACTTTGTACAAAAACACTGTCATCTTGACAGGAAAGAACGAATGGCAAAGCTTTTGAACATATTATTTAGAAGAAATAAAAAATCGCCCATCATGGAAAATAAAGAGGAATTACAGGTAGAAGAACAAGAATTACAACAAAATACTGACAATCAGACAGCCACTACTGACGAAACATTGACAGAAGATGCAACCGTGGAAACACCAGAATTGAGTGAAACCGATAAGTTGAAATTAGAATTGGCAGAATTGAAAGATAAATACATTCGCCTATATTCTGACTTTGATAACTTTCGTAAGCGTACAGCCAAAGAAAAATTGGATATGTTGCAGTCGGCTTCATCGGGTGTGATTAAGGACATTCTTCCAGTAGTTGATGACATCGAACGTGCAGTTGCTAACGCTCAAGAAGGTGAAATTTCTGAAGGAGTTCACTTAATCTTTACCAAATTGAACAACACCTTAGCTTCAAAAGGCTTAACGGTAATGGACACTAAAGGGAAAGTGTTTAATGCAGATTTGCATGAAGCAATTACGCAATTCCCTGCACCAACAGAAGCTGATAAAGGAAAAGTATTTGACGAAGTAGAAAAAGGATACTTCTTGAATGATAAAGTATTACGTTTTGCGAAAGTTGTTGTTGCAAATTAATTCCCGTCTGGTAGAAAGGGACATTCATATTCATGTTAATTTCTCCTGAAAAGCAGGAGGTTTAAATAATATCTCCTTGCGGAGGTAGGTGGCTTAAATCATGGCAAAAAGAGATTTTTATGAAGTACTTGGCGTAAGTAAAAGTGCTTCAGAAGACGAAATAAAAAAGGCATATCGTAAGTTAGCAATCAAATATCACCCAGATAAAAATCCGGGGGATAATGAAGCGGAAGATAAGTTTAAGGAAGCAGCAGAGGCTTACGAAGTATTGTCAAACGCTCAGAAAAAAGCTCAGTATGACCGCTTTGGTCATTCAGGTATGGGCGGTGCTGCTGGCGGTGGTGGTTATGGTGGCGGTGGTATGAATATGGAAGACATATTCAGCCAATTTGGCGACATCTTTGGCGATAGCAGTCCGTTCGGAAATATGTTCGGTGGTCAACAAGGTGGTGGCGGCCGTCGTATGCGCAAAGGCTCTGACCTTCGTATCAAGTTAAAATTAAACTTGGAAGAAGTTGCCAATGGCGTAGAGAAAAAAATCAAAGTAAAACGCCATGTAGCTTGTAAACCTTGTAGTGGAACAGGTGCTAAAAACGGTACTGAAGTACAAAACTGTCAGACTTGTGGCGGAGCAGGTCAAGTACGTCGTGTACAGCAAACAATGCTTGGACAAATGATGACGACTGCTACTTGTCCGACTTGTAATGGCGAAGGTAAAATGATTAAAACTCGCTGTGAAGTTTGTTTTGGCGAAGGACGTGTACTAGAAGAAGAGGTTATTCCAATCAAAATTCCAGCAGGAGTTGCTGAAGGAATGCAGCTTTCGATGGGTGGAAAAGGAAACGTACCCCCACGTGGAGGCGTTGCAGGAGATTTATTGATTGTGATTGAAGAAGAACCACATGAAGTATTGCACCGTGACGGCACCAACGTAGTATATGAATTGTATTTGAACTTTGCAGATGCAGCGTTAGGTACAGCGGTTGAAGTACCAACGATTACGGGTAAAGCTCGTATCACGGTAGAAGCAGGTACACAAGCAGGAAAAATATTACGCTTAAAAGGAAAAGGAATTAAAGAATTGAATGGTTACGGAACTGGTGATCAGTTGTTACACATCAATATCTGGACTCCAAAAACCCTTTCTCGTGAAGAAACAGATATGTTAGAGAAATTACGTAACTCGCCTAACTTTGCTCCAAAGCCAAGCAAAAGCGACAAATCGTTTTTCGAGAAAATGAAAGATTTCTTTAATTAATCTTTCTTACTAAATAGAGAAAAAATCCCCTAATCTTCATCGACTAGGGGATTTTTTATGCCTAATGAAGAGGCTTTGGGGATTGATTTACCTTGTAATTATAAAGTAGTAATTTAGATTTACAAGGTGAAATGGTTTTAGACTTTCCCAGATTGCAATTCATCCATTAACTCAGCGAGTGATGTTACAATAATACCATCGGTAGAGGGGTAACGTTCTTTCCCTGGATAAACGACGTAGCGTTTGGTCGCTTTAACGTCTTCACAACCTAGATAAAATCCTTTGGAAACAGTAGGGGATAAGGAACGTTTTACTTCAATGGCGTATCGTTCTTGATGATTGACTTCAATGACTAAATCAATTTCTGCTCCAGCGGAAGTGCGATAAAACCATGAAGTAACGCCTTGTGGTAAGCAGGACAGGATATTTTCGATTACAAATCCTTCCCAACTAGCTCCTACAATTGGATGACCCACCAAATCGTCTAAGGTTGTTAAGTTGAGTAACGCATGAGTTAAACCACTATCTCGGATATAGACTTTTGGTGTTTTGACGAGCCTCTTGCCAACATTACCCGACCAAGGGAATAACGTTCTGACCAGAAATAAATCTTCTAATAGCTCAATATACCGTTTAACAGTAGGAATGGTAATCCCTAAACTTGCTCCAAGTTGTGCCGTATTTAACTGCCCTCCTTGATGATGTGCCAGCATCGTCCATAGTCTCCGTAAAGTAACAGCAGGTATGCGTGAGCCAAACTGAGGTACATCTCTTTCCAGATAAGTACTGATGAAATTTTGTCGCCATCTGAAACTGGCAGCATCAGTTTTGGCTAATAGACTGTCAGGGAACCCACCTCTAAGCCAGAGGTTTTCTTGGTTGGTATCTTTTAAATTGGTTATTTCTAATGAGTTAATTCCTGTTAACTCTTGATAAGCAATTCTACCTGCTAATGATTCAGATGCCTGTTTTAATAAATCAAGTGAGGCAGAACCCAAAATTAGAAACTGAGCAGTTCTAAATCCTTCTCTTCTTCTTCGGTCAATAACACCTCTCAATACCGCAAATAATTCGGGAGTACGCTGTATTTCATCCAATATAATAAGTTTGCCTTTGTGAAGGTCAAAGTAGGCTTCTGGTTCCGTCAGCTTTGCAAGATCTGTTGGACTTTCTAAATCAAGATAAATTGGGTTAGGGCTTATTGATAACGCAATTTCTTCGGCAAGGGTTGTTTTACCCACTTGCCTTGGCCCTAGAATCCCTACCGCAGGGGATTCGTTCAATAACTCGATAATGCTATCTTGACATTTTCTTTTTATCATCCTTGTAATTATAAATTAGTAATTTAGATTTACAAGGATAAATGTAGTGTTTTTCCTCTGTTTTATCAAGAAATGAAGGACTTAATATAAGATTTACCTTGTAATTATAAAGTAGCATATTAGATTTACAAGGTAAAGTGGTTTTTATATCTCTTAGGGTAAATGAGTTTTAACTCGTTTAAATATAACCAAACGGTTTAAAAACCGTTTTCCCCACGTGGTTAGTTTATTTTATTCAAAGAAAAAACAGCAATCATCGCAAGTTTTTTCATCAAATTACATCTAATAACATAAGCGAGAAAAAATAAAGGTAAAATGAGTCGGCAGTGTTGGTAATTCTTTAATGATGGTGTATGGCATTGACAATGAATGAAGTAGAACTTTTAGCACAACTTAGGGTAGGGGACGAGTCTGCTTTTAAGGTGATTGTAGAAACCCATCAAAAACGGGTTTACAATACCCTTTTGGCGATTGTTCAACATCCAGAGGAGGCGGAAGATTTGGCTCAGGAGGTGTTTATTGAAGTATATCAGTCCGTTGCTTCTTTTAGAGGAGATGCCAAAATCGCTACGTGGTTATACCGCATTGCAACCACAAAGGCGTTGGAGCATTTACGTAAAAAGAAGGCATCGAAACGTTTTGCGTTTATTACTAGTTTGTTTGGGGCAGAAAATGAGGTAGTGCATCATCCTGTTACGTTCGACCACCCGGGTGTTGAATTAGAAAACAAGGAAAGGGCTGCCGTACTTTTCAAAGCTATTAATACATTACCCGAAAATCAGAGAATTGCCTTTACCCTACATCATTTAGAAGCCTTACCTTATGTAGAAATCGCTGAAGTAATGCAACTTTCTTTGTCTTCTGTAGAATCGCTTCTTTTTAGAGCGAAAACTAATTTGAGGAAAAATTTAAAGACGTATTACGAACAAATGTTACAAGGAAATTAAGAAGAAAAGATAAATCGAAAGCTCGTTGGCTACCTATCGAAAAATAGTATGAATAATTCAGAACACATCGAACAAGAAATAGCGAAAACACTTAGTTCCTTAGAAGGAACAGAACAAGCAATGCCCAAACCGTTTTTTTACGCCCGACTGCGTGCAAGAATGGAACGGGAGTTGTTAGAACCGAAACGTGTTTTTTGGTGGGACATTAAGCCCGTCTATGCTTATTCTTTAGTAGTGGTGCTGGTGTTTCTTAACTTAATGACCCTTGTTCGTACAGAAAAGACTGAAACTACGGATAAAGATGCTTATTCATTTTATCAAAGTGCTGATTTTTAGCCTATTTTTCTCGCCGAAAATAGCTTATTCGTAAAAATATCATGCTAACGAAATGGAAGATAAACAAAAAATAAAGGCTTTGTGGTTGGTAATCGTAAGTCTTATCGTGTTGAATATAAGTGTGCTTGGCTGGCTTTGGTTTAGCCATCCGAAAGGACATTTTCCTCCTGGAGGAAGAGTTCCTATTGCCGAAATCGTTGATTTTAGTGCTACACAACGCCAAGAATTTGAGAAATTAAAAGACGTTCATTTAGAGGAAGTTGAGCCTATTCGAGATACCATTCAGGTCTTGAAACGTTCGCTTTTTGATTATTTAAAACAAGGAAAAATAGATACGGCTTATGTGGCTCAACAAGAAAATTTGTTAGCGGCTAAGATTCGAGAAAACGAATACAAAACCTTGTTACATCTTGCTCAGGTACGTGCTATGTGTACCCAAGAGCAAAAAGAACGTTTTGATACTAAAGTATTAGAACAGTTTAAGCATCAAGGCGGAGGAGGTATGGGAGGAGGTCAAATGCCACCACCACCACCAAGAAGAGATTAGCAGTAAAAAAGCCTTTCAAAATCAAGGGATTTTGGAAGGCTTTTAATGTCGATTCATAATTAAGTAATAATCCAAAATTTACTATTCAGTATTGTTACTCAGTAGATGTAGTTGGTGTTTTTTAATTTTCATAAAACGGTTTACTTATTAAGTTTAAGGATAGAACATTCATAAAGTTTTGTAGATGTTTTTAAGCGTCATTAAATCAAGTATAGAGTAAGAAAAAAGAAGATTATTTCATCTTCACTTACAAAGACGTAAACCGATGTACAAAGGGTTGCATGAATAAAAAATATTTTTAAAAATTATTTACTTCGTTCAAAAATTAAGTAAGTACCTCCATCTCTTGAAGGAGTAGTGCCGTGATAAAAGTTACCTAAACGGAGTTCTTGAACATTATCTGCATTATTTACTAAGCTGAAATCGCTTGAATGGCTTAAAAAATCAAAATAATTCATTTCGCAATTATTCATTTCGGGTGTTCCCGCCATCTTGGTACTTGCAAAAGCCCCTATCTTTATTGTCCCAACACTAGACCCAGAGAATGACTTTATTTTGATTGTTCCCATGTAATAATTTACTGTAGAAACCCCATTAATTGTATAGGCGAGCGTATCCGAAGCAGAATTAGGAGCAATTTCATCTGTGAAAGTAAGAGTGATGTCTCTGCTTTGCTCTTGTGTTGCATAGCCACAAGGAGTATCGTAGGCATCGCTTAGAAATCTACGTTTCAATACCCACGTGCCTTTGAGTTGATTGAGGGCTTCTCTAGCGTTTGAGGAGATATTGGATTGTTGTTCTACAATACTTGATTTACAGGCATTTAGCATGAGTGTTAGACTGAATAGTCCAATTAAAAGTGAGCGTTTCATGATTTTTTTGTTTAGCAATTTATCGGATAATCGAGCTGTTACGTTTTATGGTGTTTGTGAAAGATGCAGGAATACTAGTAAAGGTTGGAATACTTAATGTATTTTTGTGGAAAAATTAACAACGTTGCCCTTGAAAAATATCGCTATTTTCGCATCAGGTTCTGGCTCAAATGCCGAACGTATTTATGACTACTTCCAAGGAGATTCGGAGGTGAACATTTCAATGATTTTATGTAATAATCCAGAAGCAGGGGTCATTGCTCGTGCCGAACGTCTAAATATCCCCCTTGTAATGTTCGATAGAGCAGCTTTGAAGTCGGGAGAGGTGGTGCGTATTTTACAAGAAAATGATACGGACTGGGTGATTCTGGCAGGTTTTTTATGGTTAATTCCTAAAAATATGGTGGAAGCATTCCCGAATAGAATTGTCAATATTCACCCTGCTTTATTACCAAAATTTGGTGGAAAAGGGATGTATGGTCATTTTGTTCATGAAGCCGTTGTTGCTAATAAAGAAACGGAATCTGGTATTACGATTCATTTTGTAAATGAACATTATGACGACGGAAATATTGTTTTTCAAGCATCTTACCCTGTTTTGCCAACAGATAGTCCCGAAGACGTAGCCAAGAAAGGGCAGGTCTTAGAACATGAGCATTTTCCTAAAGTAATTGAAACGCTGATAAAGTAATCAGAAAGACATAAAAAACGTCCTAGCGATCTCGGTTGCTAGGACGTTTTTATTAATGCTTCATCGAGTAGGTTTCATTTTTCTTTTCAATGTCCCCTACAATCGTCAATTTCACCAGTGAGATACGAGCTTCTTCGGTTTCTACAATTTGGAAATGGAACGGCGATGCGATAATGGTTTCGTTAAGCTCAGGAATGTCTTCGTTGATACTAATAATCATTCCTCCAAGCGTATCGTAGTCTCCTTCTGGAAGATTCCACTCATACTTATCATTCAAATAATCAATTTCTAATCGAGCTGATAAAAGATAAACTTTGTCTTCTAATTTCTTTTCGGTTAAATCTTCGTTGTCATCGTATTCGTCTTCAATTTCACCGAAAATTTGTTCCATTACATCTTCCATACTCACCAATCCTGCTGTACTTCCAAATTCATCTACCACCAAAGCTAAGGATTTTCGTTCTTTTGAAAAGCGAACCATTAAATCTTTAGCTGGCATCGCTTCTGGAACGATGGGAATGGGAGTCAAAATACCTTGAATATCTTTTGGCTTTTTAAATAAAGCAAGCGAATGACAGTATCCAAGTACGTCCTCTAGTGATTCTTTATATACTAAGACTCTTGAATGCCCGCTTTCTACAAATACTTTTTTGAGTTCATCCATTCCTCCTTCAACTTCCATTGCCACAATTTCAGTTCTTGGAATCATGCAATCTCTCACACGTACTTGCTTGAATTCTAACGCATTATTGAATATTTTGGTATCCACAGATGCTTCTTCTTCCGTAGATACTTTACGATTTAAATTCTGAAGGTAGTGGTTTAGGTCGGTTAATCCGAAGGCTGGTTTCTCTTCCGAGTATTCCAATCGAAGTACATTTGTGATAAACCATCTTGACAGCCCAACGATTGCCCAAACGAGTGGGTACATCACTGTGCAAATAATCCAAATAGGGATTGATAAAACTTCTAAGAAGCCATCTGGATTTAGTAAGAATACGCTTTTAGGAGTAAATTCTGAAGTCATCAAAATCAGAATTGTACCGAAGAAAGAGGCGATAATTCCTGCAATGAGGTTGTCTTGTGTCCAGCTTAACCATTGAGGTAGGTCAGCGTGCATGATGCTTTCGTGAAGGAAACCTTCCATAAAAATACCATAAGCTACTAATGATAACGTATTACCAATTAGCATCGTACCAATGAATTTAGAAGGGTTTTTCAGGAAGCGAGCGATAATTGAGCCTGTAATAACGCCTTGTTTTGCCTGTAACTCAAAGTAAAGTTTATTGGCAGAAACAAATGCCATCTCGACACCAGAGAAAAATGCCGAGAAAATAATAGATAAGAATATTCCTAATGCCTGTTGGGAGTCCATATTTTTTTAGAATGTGTAGGCAAGTTAAGAAAAAATCTAACGAGTCCTACTTCTTTCCTTTCAATAATGCGTTACGTTGAGCTTTTTTGAGGTCAATTGGCTTGTTTTCACTCTTTTCAGCCTTTTCGTCTGCTTGTTTTTTTACTCTAATTTGTTTTATGTACTGAAAATAAAATAGACAACCTACTGCCATCATTAGCCAGCTATAATGATAAAAAATCTTATTCCAAAAGGTTGGTTCTAAGGTTGGTGGTAAACCTGCTCGTAAGTCCAAAACCCAAATAATCAAAAAGCCAAAGGCTGCTGACAATAATAAAATTTCTTTTTTTGACATGATAATTTGTGTGTTTTTAAAATAGGGCTTCACCCTATTCTGATGGGTGTCGCCCCTTCAGGGCTATGGCATTT
>JBMLRK010000458.1:0-4634 GCA_049241065.1 Spirosomataceae bacterium | reverse complement strand
TAATAGGGCTTCACCCTATTCTGATGGGTGTCGCCCCTTCAGGGCTATGGCATTTCGTGTGTTTTTACTCTTTGCCTCCTTGCCTTTGTGCCTTTATAATAGGGCTTCACCCTATTCTGATGGGTGTCGCCCCTTCAGGGCTATGGCATTTGTGTATTTTACTCTTTGCCTTCGTACCTCTCTGCCTTAAATCTCCTTATCACGCATCAATTTAAACTCACGATAACGTCTGAAAATAGCCATTAAGAAACCAACAATTAAGACCAATGTACCAATCCACAGAATGTTGATTAGCGGTTTTTCAATTGCTTTCAACACAATGAAGTCTCGTTGTGTCGTATTGATGTCAAAACTAAATTTACCCGTTGCAGGATTAATATTTTTGAATCTTGCTCGTACGCCAATTTCTTCGTTTTCTACAGGAGGCATTGCCACCATTCCATCTCTGATGACGAAGATTGGGCGAATTTGATAAGGTCTGAAATCCTTTCCTACAATCGAAATCGTTGCTTCTACTGCGGCATCGTTTGGTCCAAGTGCTTTTCCTTCAAATTCTTGAACACGTTTTACGCCATCTAAAACAGCCACATAGTCATTCAAGAAGAAGGTATCTTGTAAAGCAACATTGTAATTCTCTGTTTTAGACCACTCTCTTTCTTCTAAATTGGGAGCTAAAGCTACATACGTATAAAGATCACCTCCCAAATTATGTTTTAAAGCAGGAGAAGCGGCATTACCCATTTTCTTATTTACCTGAAAACGAGGATAAAGCGTTGTTACACGTCCTTCTTTATCACGGAAATCAATTTCGTAATACTTATTTTCAGGGAAAATAGGTAAGGTATCGCCTTTAGAATAGTATTTCTTATCGTTTTGAACAATGTCCTCCAAAGCAACCGCATGGAAGTCGTTTTCAATTATTTCTACTTGTTCGGGGCGTAAGAAATTTGGTAATTCACGTCCTTCTACACGAACACCTTTGTAGGTCAAGGTATAATCAGCCATTTTTAAAGGCGTATTTAACCAAGCCACTACGTTTTCTTGATTCTCTTTATCGTTATTTTTCGTGAAAGCCTCATCCAAATTAGAAATGGCAAAGCCACTCGTATTGATAGAAACCACTTTTGAATATCCAGACGAGAACAATAGTCCTAGTAACATCATCGCAATCCCAATGTGTGTCACAGCTCCTCCAGAAAGTTTGTAATTCCCTTTAGCAATGTTAAACAAAATGGAAGCATTTGTAATCAGTGCAAAGATGCCTGCATACAACAAAGCAATGTACGTTGGGTGTTCAAAGAAATCACCTACTTGGCTTTTGGTCGTGAAGAAAATACAAGCGAAAGTGATAACCAATGCAGCCAAAAGGGGTGTTAATAAGAAGTTAACAAGGTTTTCTTGTTTTACTTTTTTCCACCAGAAAAACTGTCCAATACCAGAAAGCATGGCAATACCTACGCCAAACCATAATTGGAATTTGGAGTAATAAGCAGGAGCATCGGCAGGAGGGGCTAATTTTGAAACAAAACCTAGTCCTTCTACAATCTTATTCCAAACAGGCAGTGAAGTCGCTGCAATGATTTGGAAAGAAGACAAGCAGAGCGTAGTAGCTCCCATAAAAATCCAGAACTCACGGCTATAAGTGGACATTTCTTTCTCGTCAGTTGGTATATCTTTCCAACGTACTGCCAAGAAAGCAATCGCTACGACCAAGAAAAATAATAAATAAAGCAACAACTGTCCTGATAGTCCTAAATCAGTAAATGAGTGAACAGAAGCTTCGCCTAGGACACCACTACGATTCAAGAATGTCGAGTATAATACTAAAATAAATGTTACGATTACCAAGATAAACGAAGTGCGTAATGCAGCTTGTTTATTGTTGTAAATAATCATGCAGTGAATAGCTGCTACCAATACTAACCAAGGGACAAGCGACGCATTTTCTACGGGGTCCCAGTTCCAGTAACCACCAAAGTTTAGCGTTTCATAAGCCCAATAACCTCCCATGATAATACCAACACCTAGTACCAAAGCAGATACCAACGCCCAAGGTAAAGCAGGACGAATCCATTCTTTATATTCTCTTTTCCACAATCCTGCAATGGCATAAGCAAATGGGATTAAGGTGGTTGCAAAGCCCAAGAAAAGGGTAGGAGGGTGAATCACCATCCAATAGTTTTGCAATAAAGGGTTCAATCCACGACCATCTTCTGGAACGAAATTCGCATTCATTTTCCAAACAGGTAAGTCAGGCATGGCTTCTTTCATCAATAAGAATGGCGAAGAACCAATTTTAATCTCGATAAGTGGTAAGACCACGCCTAAAATCATCGAACATAAAAAGGCTTGTACCGCCGAGAAAATTACCATTACAGGTGCTTCCCACTTTTTGTTGGTATGAATTAAGATAATTCCCAAAAAGGCGTGCCAAAAAATCCACAACAAGAAACTACCTTCTTGACCTTCCCAAAAGCAAGAAACGATGTAATAAACAGGAAGAGCTCTGGAAGAGTGTGACCAAGCGTACTGAAACTCAAAGTAGTGATTGTAAATAATGGTGAATAAGGCGGCAATAACGCCTAATACGGCAATTCCATGAATGTAAAAGCCATAACGAGCAAACGATTTCCACGATTCTTGTTCGGCGACAACGCTCGTTTGTAGTGATTTCAAATAGCCAAATGTTGCTACTAATGATGTCACAAACGACACAATAATGCACAAATGACCAATATTCCCAATTTCTGTGTGTAACATAGCTTTTTTTCAAGAGTAAAGGCTGTGTGTCTTTACCCATTAACCATCGTGGCTGTTAGATTTTGTAATTATTCACCAAAGGCTTCGCTATATAAACGAAGCCTTTGGTAGTGGACTATAAAAATATACGTAGGAAACTGCGTTTTATCTACGCTCAAATCATGAAGTTGTTTTGATATTTAATGGATTAAATCCAAAATTCAGCATTCAAAATTCAACATTATTACTTATGATTGTTTTGCAGGTTTTTCAACCTCTTTAAATTCTACTTTTCCATCTTGATATTTAGACGGACATTTCAATAAAATCTTTTCACATTTGAAGACTTGTCCTTCCATATTGCCAATAATCACTACTTGCTCAGAACGTTCCATGTCTTGTGGTTTTGGTGCATTATAAACAACACGTTGTGTACGTCCTTTGTTATCAGTTAACGAAAATTCTAAATGGTTAGCATCTAAGGCAGGGTTATAAACCAAATCTTGGATTTTACCTTCCGAATTTTTGTTTAACTTACCTACTACGTGAACCTGCTCTTTTGCTCCTTCTTTTGCCATTTCTTCGGCAACACCAAAATCAACATACGTACTAGCCTCTGTACCTGTTGAAACCAAAATAGCTACTGCAATCGCAATTACAACTAGCCCAATGATGTGTGTAATTTTCATATCTAAAAATGAAATGTTGAAGTGTACTGTTTGTTGAAATATACTCTTGAAAGCGTCTCGTACTGTTATTTATTACTACCAAGTTGCTTTTCTATTTTGGCAATTTTTCTATCTAAGTTTATCAAGAAAACAATAATTCCAGTGAAAATAGTTGCAACCACAGCAACTACTACGTAAATACGTCCGTCTGCATATAAAGCGTCGGCCATTTCAATTTCGCCAGCCGCATTATTTTGTGCAAATACACCCACCGAAATGAGTAAAAGGGTAAGTAAAGCAAGTACTTTTTTCATCTTATTATTCAATTATAAAATCTTCAAAATTGTCTTGATAATGTGTTAAGTCAATCGTTTTATGAGTTACTTTTCCACTTTTAAATGTCAATCGTAATGTTAGGTTATCTTTATGAACAGAGCCGAGTGATTGTGTTCTGAATAAATCAAATAAATCTTGTTGCCGAACGATGAGTGTTTTTTCCCATCTGTCATTATTTCTTACAACAAATACGAAGTGATACCCTTTCGTTACATCAGTCAATTGTTTCAGCGAAATTGTAAACTGTGCAAAAAAGCCATCTTTTTGCAATTTCGCTTGAGATGCTTTGACTTGAATACGCATCAATCGCCCTATTTCATGTTTTACAACAAAGATATCATCTCCTTCATCAACTTCTGGAATGGCGACATTCCAACCTCTTAACAAGAATTCAGACATCACAAATAGGTGGCCAGCTCTGCCAAAATATAAATGGTAATTAGTCATTCAATGTCAATGTATCAATGATATTATTGGTTACAGGATCAATAAAATTGATTTCCTTAAACTGCTTCAAATCCTCTTGGTCATCAAGTCCAACGAGAGCTGGTATAATAAATCGTTCTAACTTAGTATAAAATTTTTCAAAGCCACTTTTAAGGTCATAATCAACCATTATTTGATTGGCAGGATGTGCTTTTTCTCCAAATAAGGTCTTAATAAAGGCTCTTTGTGAAGGAAGTAGCGTAAAGCCATACCCATCATACGTTTTACTTACATATACCTTTAAGTTTTCCATAAGCTATTGCTCTTGAATATGTTGTTCGATTTTTTTCAAGCGTAATCGTAAGTTGGTAATCCAGAATCCTAAGCAAATCCAGCCAATACAAGCAGGATAAAAAATGATACGCATACTGCCTTGTGTATCCATGGGTTTAAAACCAGGGTTTC